>JAEEQU010000013.1 GCA_016285415.1 Alphaproteobacteria bacterium
GCAAATTATCATAAAATGTTGCGCGAAGATTTTAAGCGTGAATATGCTGGTTTGGATTGGGAAAAATATTTTAACGCACGTGGCGCAAATGCCGCAAAATATATCAATGTTGGTCAACCATCTGCAATTGCAGAATCAATAAAAATTATAAATGATACCGATTTAAATTTAATCAAAGATTACCTTAAATACCGGATAATTTTGGCAGCAGATGGATTCTTGGATGATAAAACATACGACATATCTTTTGATTTCTATAGTCGCACTATATCAGGCCAAAAAGAACAAAAACCACGTTGGAAACGTGCAGTTGGTATGTTGGATGATACGCTTGGTGAAGAAATTGGTCATCTTTATGTAAAAAAATATTTTTCGGCGTCCGCAAAAAAACGCATGCAGGGTTTGGTTGAAAATCTGCGTCGTGCATACGCAATACGAATTGAAAAACTTGATTGGATGTCCGATACAACACGTAAACGCGCAATGGATAAATTAAATTCGTTCAAGGCAAAAATTGGCTATCCAGATAAATGGCGCGATTATTCCAAATTGATCATAGACGACAACGATAGTTTGTTTGAAAATATGATTCGTGTTGCAAAATTTGAAGACGATTTTTGGATGAATAAAATTGGTAAAGAAAAAGATCCAACATTGTGGTACATGAACGCACACGAAATAAATGCATACTATGATCCATCAACAAATGAAATTTGCTTTCCGGCGGGAATATTGCAATATCCTTTCTTTGATATGAACGCGGATGATGCATTTAACTATGGCGCAATTGGTGCAATTATTGGGCATGAAATGACACATGGTTTTGATGATTCCGGCCGTCATTTTGATAAAGATGGGAATATGCGTGATTGGTGGACAGATGCAGACGCAAAAGAGTTTGAAAAACGTGCAAATGTGATGCGTGAATTCTTTGATAAAATTGTAATTGCACCCGATGTGCATGCAAACGGCACATTTACACTGGGCGAAAATTTGGCGGATTATGGTGGTGTTACAATATCATATACGGCATATAAAACATTTGGGCATGCATCCGAAACATTGGACGGGTTCACACCTGACATGCGTTTCTTTATCGCATATGCGGGCGCGTGGGCGGGCAACGTACGACCCGAACAGGAAATTGCACAAACAAAAACGAACGAACATTCGTTAAACAGAAATCGCGTTAATGGAATATTGCCACATATTGATGCGTGGTACGATGCGTTTGGTATAAATCAAGACAACAAAATGTTCGTTGCCCCCGAAAATCGTGTAAAGTTGTGGTAGATGATTATTCCACAAAAAACGGTTGCAGAAATGCAACCGTTTTTACTGACCACTTTCAATAATCATTATTGTTTTGATACGCGTTTGCGGAATTCATTGCATGGGCGGAACGATGTTACGCGACGTGCCGAAACAATTGCGGTTTCGCCTGTTTTCGGATTGCGACCAATACGCGCAGATTTATCTAAAATTTTGAATGTACCGAACCCAGCAAATTTTACCTCTTCACCGTTTATCAGTGCTTCGCATATTTCGTCAAAGATTGTGTCTATTAACTTTCCCGACTGTGCCGCCGTAAAGCCAAATTGATCACGTAATTTTAAAGCCAAATCATTTCTTGTTATCGTTGCCATTTTTTACACCCTTATTAAAGTTGCCCCCCATGTTAGCCCACTGCCAAATGCGGGATATAAAATTAACTGACCACGTTTAATAATACCATTATCAAACGCATATGCAAGTGCCAATGCACCCGATGCCCCAGATGTGTTCGCATGCTGGTCCACCGTAATTAAAATCTTGTCCATTGGAAACCCAAGGCGCGCCGCACATGATTGAATAATGCGAATATTCGCCTGGTGCGGAATAATCCAATCTATATCGTCTTGGGTAATGCCCGCGTGATCCATAATATATCGCGCCGCGTCCGGCATCAAAGATACCGCCATTTTATATGTTTCGGGCCCATTCATAATAATTTTGTGATCAGGCGATCCATGCAACATATCAAACATTTTACCATCAGACATTACAACTGTATCTATGATTCCAGAATAACTGGACGTGGAACGTTCAAATATCAACGCACCCGCGCCATCCCCGAACAGAACCGCGGTTGACCGATCGGTCATATCAACAAATCGCGACATTTTTTCGGCGCCAATTATCATTATTCTTTCATGTATACCGGCGGTGAAAAATCCGCGTGCACAATGCAACGCGTAAATAAACCCAGTGCACGCACCACGCACATCAAATGCCGGTATGCTTTTCGTTGCGCCCAAACGACCCATAACCTGAACCGCAACGGATGGGAAATCTAATTCAGGCGTTGTTGTTGCAACGATTATCATATCAATATCATCTATACCGATATTTGCATTTTTTAACGCCGCACGCGCCGCGTTTGTTGCCATATCTGCAACCGTTTCGTCCGCGGCGGCAAAGTGCCGTTGTTTAATTCCCGTGCGTGATACAATCCATTCATCGCTTGTATCCATAACACGTTCAAAGTCCGCGTTCGTCATAATGCGGGCGGGCAAATAAGATCCATATCCAATAAGTTTATTTCCCATTTTAACAATCTTTTGCGATGTCCAACTATTATACAAGATTTAATATAACTTGCAATATCAAAATCTATGAGTAAAATATAACGCGCATGTCCCCATAGTTCAATTGGATAGAACAAATTCCTCCTAAGAATTAGATGCTGGTTCGATTCCAACTGGGGATACCAAAAAACAGGAAAAAACATGAAAAATCGTGCGTTGGGCCTTGGAATTATTGCGGGAATATTGCCACATTTATTTTGTTGTGTATTGCCGGTTGTGTTGGGCATCATTGGTATGGTTGCGCCCGATTTTGCCGACCATGAAATTATTCCCGAAAGTGCGGAATTATGGTTATTTGTATTTTCTGGTTTAATGCTGATTTTATCATGGATTATGTATTTTAATCATGATGCATGCGAATGCGACCATTGCCATGAAACGCGTCATCACAGAATTCAAAAAATCATATTGATTTGTATTACCGTATTAACAATTGCCAGTATTGTTATGCATATTGTTTCGCATCACTAAAAAATTGTAATTAAAAACGGGGTAACACCCCGTTTTTTTATTGTCTCTCTTCACTGGTATCGCTATCGTCCTTGCCACTGGTATCACCGTCGTCGCCTTTACCGCCACCGTCGCCACTACCCTTGCCACATATTTCGGAACATTCTCTGGCACCGGTACCCGATGATGATGTGTCATTGCAATTGCATAAAACCCCGCTAATATTTGCCGGACTGGTCCCCAGAACACTGGCATTGCACGATACCGACGTATTTGCATCATGCAGGTTTCCATCACCCGTTACCCATTTATAGAACTTGTAATTACTGCCCGACGAACCGCATGTTATACCCGACGCAGACGCCAATGTCAACGTCCCACCAATTGTACAGGTGCCACCGCTTGGGCTGCCACTGCATGATACGACGTTATTGTTGATATCACGATATTTACTGTATGTATAACTCATTGTGGTTGAATTGCTGCATGTTGGGTTATACGTATTGGAATTGGCCGGCATTGTACCGTCTGTACATCTGTTTTCACCGGTATCATAGAATACGTCACCACGATTATTATTCTGGTGCAATCCATTGGCCTTTACAGTTAAATTACACATTGAATTGGCACAATTTTTTGTCCATCCGGCATACATATGAACTTCTGTAATTGGGGTGCAAGACCATAGCGACCAACGTGTATATGAATTTCCCCACGCACCATCATCTTCTACATTAAAATAACTAAAATCTGTTTGATTTGGCAAGAATCCTATACGCGCCGTGCCGTACGTACTTGTTGCATTTGATACCAGATTATCCGCCGCGTTACGAACGCCAACCAAGTACTGAATCCATTCTTGTTTTTCCCATCCTGTTGCCGATGATTTTGGTTCGGTTGCCCCTTCGGTTTTCTTGTAATTCAAAATATACAAACCACGTGGTGTCCATCCAGTATGTGACGGAATATTTATCCTTGTAACCGTTGACCCGTTCTGTGTCCAACGCCCTGGGGCCATTCCACCATCCCAGTGATAGTGATATTTAACCACAGACGCGTTTTTCGGAATACCTGTCCAATCTATTGGACGTGGTTGCAAATTCAAACTGGTACCTAATCCAGTTTCATAATGATATGGGGTTGTTACAATATCTTCGTAATCGCGTGGTGCCCAATGTATATATACATCAAAGTCACGATAATACTGGCATCCCTTGCCACCATCACCGCTGCCGCCGCTTTCGCCACCACGACCACCGACATCGTCACCACCGATTTCATATCCTGTTTCTGGTTCGCCGTTTTCCAAATCTACGTATGTTGCATCACCGTTTTCGGCAACACACGCACCATTGCCATTTGCCTTTAGGCCGACATTGCATGAATAGTCCCCGCGCGTACCTAATTCACTGACTGTTTTACCCTCGCTTGTGGCCAGATTCCGAACCTGTGTCGGTGTTGCGACCAACGCCCCACTTTCACTTACAACTTTTAACCCCCCAATAGAATATCCGCCGAAACTTTTATCTGCGCCTGATGCGCGACTGCTCTGATCCAATACAGGAATAGATGTCATTTTATCACTCGCAGTTCCGCAACCCGACGATGGAATCTGGGCATACCACCCATCGCATTGGCCAGTTGTTTCATAATACAGGGTCGTTGCCGCATCTGCGGACGCAATCCCAGTAATAATACAAACCGCGTATAAAGATATTTTTTTCATATTTATTCCCTATCATTAATCAAAAACGATACTATCCCAAATTAAATTAGTTGTATCATTCTCGCTGTCGCCACCGGTTCCACCGCCTTGTTCGCTATTACCACTTGATGTGCATGTTGCGGTACAACTGGTGTTTGCCGTTATGCTGAACGTATTACTGGACGATACAGTTGTTGTTCCACAATTCCAACTTATCGGATACGCAACAGACCCTTTGCAATAACTATTCAACGAAACCGTGGTACCGCTGTTAAGTGTCACAGGACTGGATGCTGCGCCAGAAACCGTGCTACAATTTGAACCACATGTGTATCTTAATGTGTATGTTGTGGGTGAACTTGTACCGCAATTAAAATGCGCCGTACACTGTGTATTATTGCTGTTTGGTGTATATGATGTATTGTATGCGTAAAAACTTCCGCCACAATCCCAACCTGTAAATGTACAATTAGCAGGTGTGATGCATCCAGTTCTAGGTAACGTTATACTGCCATTGGTAGTTGTCCGCGAATTTATGAACCCTGAACTTGGTGAAGCGGTACCGCAACTAAAGTTTACGGTATATTCTGTGCCATTGCCGCCGCCACTGCCAGTACCCCCAGAACCACCGGAACCGCCAGAATCGCTGATACCGGAACCACTGCCAACAGAATCGCATTCTGATGTGGTCGTATTAAACAGCAATCCCATTGCCCAGCAATATATTTGATTTGGAGACGGTGTATCAATTGAATAACCATTTACCGACATACATGTTATAATCTGTGAACGGCACGCGTTAACCGCAATATTTGCCTGAACCGATAAATTGCTATTGCTGGCCCATTCGGTTGGTTCTTCGGTCGGATATCCATTTTGAACCAAACACGATGAAATATCGGTGACACAACCTTCGGCATAATCTGCCAAGATTGTATCCTGACGCGCCTTAATCTGAACCAACACACGCGACAGATATTGTTTGATAACATCGTTTTTCGGATTATAGGTAAGGTTTGTTCCCTTGCCAGTAAATGTGTGATCTTGACATTTATTCAACACAGACGAACACATACCATAACTCTTGTCATCCTTGATATATCCGATTTTGTTTTGCAGATATTCTGACATATTGGTACTGGACGTTTTCGCGGCGCTATCCGTAACCGTTTTTTCAATATAGTCGGCCAAGGAATCCGCACTGCCCGCGCCCCACGCGTTGTTCTGATGTGTCATATTGTTGTTAGTATAATCTTGACATGTGGCACTTGTACCCCCATCAGGATTATAGTCCCATGTACGATACAAATTCACCTTGCATACATTGCTGGTCATAACCTGACCCAAAACACCGTTGCTGTTCGGGTCAAGCGCGTGTCCCGGTTGTGAACCAACGACAACTTCGCCATCTACAATGTAACGACCGGTCGGGTCAAGACAGTTTTCATAATCAGACCCACAAACAAATTCATCCTGCATACATGAATCCAACGCGTTTATGCAACCACGCATATCGTATTCATTTTTGGATTGTGCCACCAACAAACGCGCCTTTTGCAGAACGCTTTGTGCATTACGCACGGTTGCCGCCATTTGATCGTTTGATTCATTTAATGATTTTTCATATGCGATACATTCTTTATCTATTTCCAAATCGTATGCATTTGTAATAATGGACGCATCAACACCCTGGGCGGTGCATGCACGCAATACACTTGCCTTGCAACGATTGGTCGCCGTTTTGAACAAATCTTCACCGCGTTGATTGCTAACATTATTGTTATTCCCGGTAAGTCCACCAAGGAAAGACGACAAATCAAACCCAGTGCTATCTATGGTAAAGTCCAATAAACCACTGATATCAAAATTAAGTCCGTTGGACGAAGAAGATGCGGTACCACTCTTGACATCAATAATCATATTTTTGATTTTATCAAGGCTGGTTTTAATTTGACTGCTATCCGTCTTGGACTGCATGGTAAGTTCCGCTTCGGTTTGGCTAAATAATGTTTCAACCTCACGCGAACTAAGCCCTATGTATTGAATCTTTTGTGCAACTTCTTGCAATTCTGCGGTGGCCTGCTTTAATGCATTTTCAGATTTTGAATAATTTTTCAGATTTGCGCTGCAACTGCAACGACCCTGATTTTCATCTAAAACATTACAATAATTATCCATACATGCCGCATATTGCGCCTTGCAGTAATCGGTCATTTCGGCCAATTCATCCATTTCCGATGGTGTCGCCGCAGATGATGTTGTTTCCGTAGATAACCCAGTCCCCGATGCCACACGAATTACTGGTGAACGGCTGTTACTGGCCGTTGCACGAATTCCAATACGCGAATTTGGATTATATAACACCTGCTGTGAATCTATTCTCGCGGCACGTACCGCCGTTGCACCCGTTGCCGTTCGTGCAACATGCGATGTATTTGATTTCGCGGCCGTCCGCGCAATTCCCGCACCACCTGATTTGGCCACCGTTCCTGTACGTGCAGTTGCCGCATTTCGCGTCGCACCACCCGTTGTACGCGTTGCCGCCGCGCGCGTTGCCGCCGACGATGTTGTTGCACGTGTTGAAACAGAACGCGATGCCGTTCCACGTGGTGATGCATTTGTGGTTGTACGCGACGCAACAACACGCGATGAATTTGCCGCCGCAGATGAACGCCCTGATGTCGCATTTGTCGTAGAAGAAGGCACAATCCGTGACGCAGTTGAACGATTTGCTGCATTGTTGCGCGACACGGTTTGTTTACGCGTAATTTTTACGGGTGCTTTGGTTTGCGTGATGATTTCTTCAATATCATCTTCGTCTTCAATAAAATCAGCATCCGCATAATCGGTATCTGCATACTCAATATCGTATTCATCGTAAAATACCGGTGCCACCTCGCCAAATGCAGGCAATACCAATAGTCCACCAAGGAACATAGCAAATCGTTTCATTGTAAAATCTTTCCTTCCATTATCTTTATTTTATCATACACGCCTTATTAACGCAATAGAAAAAAAGTAAGTTTGTACCCAATTAAGTCATACAATTTGGTCTTTTAACTTGAAAACGTGTTCGCCATTTTATAGAATTGAGTCAAAGTGTAACAACAAAAATGTTTCTAGAAAAAATTTCTTGGCTATTTCTTGGTTTGTTTGGTTGTGCGACTATTCCGATTAGTATGCACGACAAGCGTCTGTTGGAATACAAACCAAAAATATCAGACCAAGATTTTGAATACGACCCAATTAAAACACAAATTGCAAAAAAATATCACAAAGAACTTACCACTGGTCGTGCGTGCAGTGGTGCAACCCTTATTGACGATGGGTTGTCCGCGTTTGTTATTCGCGCAGCGTTTGCACGCATGGCGACCAAAACCATTGATTTACAAACGTATATCTACAGCAATGATTTTTCATCACACATTTTGTTGGATGAATTAAAAAACGCTGCGGATCGCGGGGTTAAGGTTCGGGTTCTGATTGACGATTACGGAACAAATTCTGATATCGCAGATGTTATTTTGCTAAATCAACATCCGAATATAGAAGTAAAAATTTTCAATGCGGTTAAACAGCGTTCACGGTTCTTGTATTATCCACAAATGTTAATGGATTTTAACCGTCTTAATTCGCGTATGCATAATAAACTTTTTATTGTTGATAATGTTGCACTGATTACCGGTGGGCGCAACGTGGGCAGTAATTATTTTATGCCAGAAACCGCGGTGAATTTTTCAGATACAGATGTTTTATTTATGGGTGCAATCGCATCTGATGCAACAAAAAGTTTTAATGCATATTGGAATCATCATCTGGCGGTACCGGCATCTGTGATTCCCAAGGCCTGTTCGCGCCACGCGTTAAAGAAATTGGAAAAGCAATTTAAAAGATTGGCGCGTACAAATGTTATAAACAAACGAAAATATGACACGATTATATCCATGACTATCCGTGAATTTAATCGCAAGAACTTTGATTTTTCATGGGGCAGTGGAAAATTTATTGCCGACCCACCTGGGAAAGTTGAAATGCCACGGGAACGCAAAGAAAAATACGTCAGTGAAATAATATTGGCTCTTAATCGCCTATGGAAAAAGACACAAAAAAGCGCGTATGTTTCCGCCGCATATTTTGTCCCTGGCAAAGATGGGTTAAAGAAAATGTGCGACGAAGAAAAATCGGGCGTTCATTTGACTATTGTCACAAATTCACTGGCATCAACAAATGCGCCAACGGTTTACGGCAAATGGGAAGAATATCGCACAAAACTGATTCAATCAGGTGTTGATGTATATGAATTTATGTTGTCTGCGGAAAATAGACGTGGTAAAAAACATGACCGCACACGCAAAAAGACACGGTTTTCAGTTATGCACAGCAAAACCATTGTGTTTGATGATAAAATTTCATGGATAGGCAGTTTTAATCTTGATCCACGCAGCGCATATTACAATACCGAAAACGTCGTGATATTTGAAAGTGCCGAATTTGCAAAGAAATTACGCGATATGATTATTGATGACACCAAGATATCGTGGCATGTTGCGGTTAAAAACGGTATAACCACTTGGAACGGTTTACGACCGGGTGATACAAAACTGCGTATATACCATCACGGACCCGATACGACAATTTTCAGACGCCTATTTAAAGTTTTCACAAAAATTATTCCTGAAAAATTTGTCTAATTGCAATATGTTGACGATAATTTAAAATTTTTTTTAATTTTTTTATTTTTTTCTCTTGACCAACGAATCGTTTTTATTCTATCATCCGTGTATAGACAAGGGACACAAACGTAAAAAGCCCAGAAATCTAAGAAAATATTGGTTTTCTGGGAAAAACAAGGAACAAAAATAAAGATTTAATGCGATTTTTGTAAATACATCGTGTAAATACAAAAAATGCTTTAAATTTTGCCAACAACACCCGAAAAGGAGGGGACACACATGCCAAAAAACATCAAAGAAATCATGATTGCGTTACACAAAGTGTTAAGCACAACCGTATGGGTTAACGCAGACAGACAAATCGTATCACTTAGCGATGAATTGCAAATTGGTCATAACAATGCACCACGTTCTATTGAAGATTTGCCACGCACATCTTTGATTGGTGCATATGTTTCATTGCAAATTCGCACAGACAATTTTGACGTTGCCGCAGAATCACTTGAAACAAAAGAATTAGCAATGCGTGTCAAAGAGATGGTTTTTGCCGAAGCAAAACGCATATTGGATGCAGAAACCGAAAATTCAAATGGCACTGTTGCAATGGCAGCATAAAGTTTATTACACACAACAACCAGTTTCCGGGTTCCGGAAGGAAGGAGAGCATATCGGCGGGTAACCGCCGATATGTATTTTAAATAAGGTGAACTACACATACATTTTCAATGGTTCGTGTTCCACTCGGCCACAACTGTTCTTCTATTGTTGCTTTAAACTCAACCTCTGGCGCAAGAAGATTGGCACTCTCAAATGCTGTCTTTAGCTCTTCGCACTTTCTTTGGGTTGTACCCACGCAATAATACTCAAATATAAGAGGCATAGGATTCTTTTCAACACTACTACATTTTTGTCCCAAAATAGATTCTGCAAGCGCCGTATTGGCATACCCATCACGATTTACGGTATTATTTGTTTGTTGCGGTGTTGTACCCTGGGCGCATTTTGATTTATCTATTTCGCATTTCCAATACCAACCATAAACTTCTTTTGTAACGGTCCACCTGCCACCAAGCTGTTTACATTGATATCCGTGTCCCGCACCATTTTTTACAACCGCATCCAACATCTCGGGACTATGACGATAATTTAGCAAAGCTATACTCTGTCCAATAGAAGAACTACCATTTAAATCTTTACAAAACTTCTCTTTGGTAATTCCATAATCTTCTGTGGGATTGTTTAGTATTGTATATTCATTACCGCCTGACATCGCAGAAGTTTGCTGGTGTGTTTGCTGTGATGCACCAGCGGTTCCCTGCCCCAACGAAGATGCGCGTAAACCACCATCAGAACTTTTTATCGGTTTTGGCCCAATTGGTACAGCACTTATTAAACTCTGAACACATTTTCCTTGTTGTTTATTATATGTGGTGGCGGGATCTGAACATGCACACTGCCTTTTATTTTCTGTTTGGTTCATGCCATCGGGACATATACAATCGCCGTCGGCATTACGTCCGATTCCACCACTATTCCGACATTCTTCATCCAATGCCTTGGCCAAATCATCCATATTGCGATAATATGTTGGTCTGTCCGTGGTGGTATTTCCATTTCCCGCGGCATTATTATTTCGTTGCGTGGTAATATATTCTGCCAACCCAAGATCTTCTACGTGTTTTAATGTTGATTTATCTACACTTGATAAATAATTTTTTAATCTGTTTAGTGTTTCACATGCGTCCTTTTCGTGTTCTTGGACACCATTTGCACTGTTATATGATCTGGTTGCTTGCATCTCATCGGCATCAACCGTAAATTTACTATAATCCCAATTCTTTGAAAATTGTGATGCCTTGTCCGCTGGTATCATATAACCATCTTTTGTATACAGCACCACCTTGCCATCGTCAAACCCAAATGCCAATGTATGTTCTATTTCTTCTATACATCTAATAATTGCGGCATCATTATTTGTTTGCGCCGGTGCCGTTGTTGTGTTTTGACTGTTCGCGCCAACTATTTGTTTGTTTTCATCTGCTATCTTATCTTTGCATTCACCATTTACCCACATTCTGCCCAATTGTTCACATTCATATTGTGCCCTATCGCGACATACACCATTTACATATACATGCGTGCCATCTGCTTCACATGCCATACGTCTTTGTTCGGCATTACGTCTCGCAATTTCTGAATTTATCTCTACAACCTTTGCCTGTTGTTTTTCCAGTTCTAAATTCTTTTCTTCAATTTGCGTGGACAGTTTATTGCTCTTGCTGGCCTGTGCGATATTTAAACCAACACCAACCGCCGTTAAACCAATCGTAGAAATACCCGCAATCATAAACCCTTTGCGTTTACCATCGCATTCTTCAAGTTTTGATACCTTTTCTTGCTTTTCACGTACCAACCGTTGAATCTGTGATGTCATGTTGACGGCATTCGCATCGTGTGCAACACATAAAACCGATAAACATATTACCGAAGTATATCCGATGAATTTCATAATATCCCCCCTTGTGATAGAAAAATCACCTTGAGCGTATTATATCATATTTTGCAAATAATAAGAAACTAATTATTCCGATTTCAATTCAGAACGAATATGTGCCATTGTCGCAACACGTCCACGAATAACATCATTCAGATTTGCACCCGTCATATCTGCCGCATACTGAATTGCGTTTGCAAATGCCAACGCATCAGAATTTCCATGTGTTTTTACCGCGAACCCATTAAGTCCCAAAAATGTTGCACCAGCATAAGAACGCGGATCAATTTTATGCTTTAACCGTTTGAAAACATGCACCAAGAAAAATGCACCTATAACCGCCAATATAGATTTCTTCATATTTTCGGTAATAACGCGCTTAATCAATTTTGCCGTTCCTTCTACTGTTTTTAAAACGATATTCCCAGTAAAGCCATCAGTTACAACAACCTGAACGCGACCGGCACTAATATCTGTTGGTTCAACAAACCCAAGATATTCATACGGCAATTCATCGCGATGTGCCAACAGAACATTATTCACACGTTGCAATGTTTCATTACCCTTGGTTTCTTCTTCGCCGATATTCAACACACCAAGTTTTGGGCGAACCATTTTTCCGATAATTTCGGCATACACACCACCAAGAATTGTAAAATCAAACAAATTTTCCGCATCACATTGAACGTTGGCACCCAAATCTAAAACAACGACACGTGAATCCCCCGCCCCTGATGGCAACATTGTTGTTATCGCCGGGCGTGAAATTCCGTCAATGGTTTTTAATGCCAATTTAGACAGCGACATTAAAACACCAGTATTTCCCGAACTGACCACCGCCGCCGAATTACCTTCGCGAACATCTTTGATGGCCATATACATAGATGTATCTTGGGCGTGACGAATAACATCACGAACTTTATCTGTTCCGTGAATAACACCTGGGGCATTTATAACGACAGAATTACGCGCAACACGTGGATACCGCGCCATCAATTTACGCAGAACTTTTTCATCACCAAAAATACGGAAAGTTATAGATGATTCACCATGCTGATATAAAAATTGGTTCATTCCACCAAGAACCGCGGCGGGACCCTTGTCGCCACCCATCGCATCAATTGCAATAATTTTTCTATCGTTTTCCATCATGTATAAAAAATGCAGACAGGCACGAATGCGTGCCCAATCTGCAATTATTTCATTTATGTTTTATTTTGCACCGCATGCAGGACATACGTGATGTGGGCGTTTCTTTTCGCCACATGTTTTGCATACACCACATGGCATTACAGACAATGCATCATGGCTGCGACGTTGTGCGCCGCGTGCTTTACTTGTTTTACTTCTTGGCGTTGCCATTTTCTATCCTTTTTTATTTTTCTTCCGTTTATTTTATTACAATATCTGGTTTTTGCAAGAAAAACTTTATCCGTTGATGGTTAAATGGGGGCGGTGCGATGCACGCACCACCCACATATATCCTTATAAATCCAACAACTGTTGATGTTCGCCACCTTCGCGTGCGATGCGCTCGGCCTTTTCTTCGGCCTTGGCAATTTCACGAACACGACGGACATACGCACCTGTTCCAATTGGTATCAAACGACCAACAATCAAGTTTTCATTTATACCGACCAATTTATCGGTTGAACCATTGATTGCCGCATCAACCAATACTTTGGTTGTCTGTTGGAACGACGCGTTGGATATAAACGAACGCGTGGTAAGTGATGCACGGGTAAGGCCGACCAAAACCTGAGATGCGACCGCTGGACGACCACCATCATGTTTAACACGTTCATTTTCTTCTTCAAAATCAACACGGTCAACAACATGTCCTGTCAAGAACACCGTATCACCTGGATCAGTGATTTCAACACGACGCGTCATTTCACGTATCAGAATTTCAATATGCTTGTCGTTAATGGACACACCCTGCAAACGATAAACCTGTTGAATCTGTTCAACCATAAATGTTGCCAAGGCTTTCTGACCCAAGATACGCAAAATATCTTGTGGAACCGGATCACCGTCAACCAACTTATCCGCCTTTTTCACGACATCGCCACTGCGCACCAACAGGTTTGTTCCCTTTGGCACCGCATATTCAAATGGCTTTGTTCCATCATCTGGTTCAATACGGATAATAATTTTGGATTTGGCGTCTTCCAATTCAACCGTTCCATCAATTTCCGCCAGCAATGCTGGGTTCGCAGGACGACGGACTTCCAACAATTCTTCAACACGTGGCAGACCGCCGGTAATATCGCCTGTACGCTTTGCCTGAACCGGAATACGTGCCAAGACATCACCTGCAGCAACCTTGGCGCCATTTTCAACCATCAACACAGAATGTATTGGTAACAGATATTCGGCAACCTTTTTGCCACCCAATGACAAAACATCGCCTTTTTCATTAACCAATCTGATTGCTGGTTGCAACGCCTTCTTGGTGTTTGTTTTCCAGTTTATAACCTTGCGTGAGACGATACCTGTCATAGAATCAACTTCTTCTTGGTATGACACATTTTCGGTCAAATCGTTGAAACTGACGATACCATCTTTTTCTGCGATAATCGTGTTGGAATAAGGATCCCATTCTGCAACCTTGGCGCCCTTTTCAACCTTGTCACCATCGTTGACAATCAACATAGATGCATACGGTAATGAGCAACTGAACAATTCATCACCCTTTGGTGAAACGATTGCAACCTTGCCATTACGTGACAAGACGACAACACGGCCCACAGAATTTGTAATTGTGTTCACACCAGACAATTTAATTGTTCCAGCCACTGGGACTTCAATATAGTGACTTTCGGCACCACCAGACGCAATACCACCGATGTGGAAGGTACGCAACGTCAACTGGGTTCCTGGTTCACCAATGGATTGTCCGGCGACAACACCGACGGCTTCGCCGACATGTACCAATGATTGACGCGACAAATCCATACCATAGCATTTCGCGCACAAACCATCACTGCAGCAGGTCAACACACTGCGAACATCTACACTTGGCAGACCTGATTCATTTATGGCACGTGCCGCAACCTTGGTAATCAATTCACCGGCTGGTACGATAACTTCTTTGGAAATCGGATGAACAATATCTTTTGCCGCGGTACGACCCAACACAACGTCACCAAGTGGCACAGAAAGTGTGCTGCCCTGATAAACTGGTTTTGCGGTAATGTATTCTTTGGTACCGCAATCGTGTTCGGTAATAACCGTATTCAATGCCAAATCAACCAAACGACGTGTCAAATAACCTGCCTGCGCGGTTTTCAACGCGGTATCCGACAAACCTTTACGCGCACCGTGGGTTGATGTAAAGTATTCCGCCATTGTCAAACCTTCTTTAAAGTTTGAAATAATCGGAACTTCAATAATTGAACCATCGGGCTTCTGCATCATACCACGCATACCCGCCAACTGTTTAATCTGGTTCTTGGAACCACGCGCCTTGGAATCCGCCATCATATAAATTGAATTCCAATCGTCACCATGATTTTTACCCAATGCCGCAAACGCCAAATCACCAAGTTTATCTGTGGTCTTTTGCCACATATCAATCAATTTGTTATAACGTTCACCACTTGACAGCAAACCGTTTTGATATTGCTCTTCAATATCGGCAGCGGCTCTTTCTGCTTCTTCAATCATGGATTCTTTTTCTTCTGGAATAACCACATCATCAAATCCGATTGAAATACCACTGCGTGCCGCCTGTTCAAAACCGGTGTTCTTTAATGCATCGGCAAGCAGAATCATCGCCTTATCACCACAACGTTCATACGTTATAGACAGCAAATGTTCCAAATCGCCACGTCCCATAACTTTGTTTACCAAATCAAACGGCATATTTTCAGACTTTGGCAACAATTCACCGATAATCATACGACCCGCCGTTGTTTTGTAATTTTTACCATTGATACGCGCTACAATCGGTGTATGCAGTGTAATTGTTTTGTTTTCCAATGCCAATTGCACTTCGTCCATACCACTGAAACGCGGTGATTTTTCGGTGTGTTCGCCATTTATCAACGAAATATAGTAAATACCCAAAACCATGTCCTGGGATGGAACGGTCATAGGTTCACCATTTGCCGGTGATAAAATGTTATTTGTTGATAACATCAGTGTACGTGCCTCTAATTGCGCCTCTAATGAAATTGGCACATGCACCGCCATCTGGTCGCCGTCAAAGTCCGCATTGAATCCCTTACATACCAATGGATGCAGACGAATTGCCTTGCCTTCAATCAAAACCGGTTCAAATGCCAACAGTGATAATCTGTGCAAAGTTGGCGCACGGTTCAGCAATACCGGATGTTCATGAATAACCTTTTCCAATATTTCCCAAACAACATCTTCACCATTTTCAACCATTTTACGTGCGGTCTTTAATGTGTTTGCATAGTCACCCGCCATCAAACGCGCAAAGACAAAAGGCTTAAATAATTCCAATGCCATCGCCTTTGGCAAACCAACCTGATGCATTTTTAATGATGGTCCCGACACAATAACACTGCGGCCCGAATAATCTACACGTTTACCCAACATGTGCATACGGAAACGCCCCGATTTACCATGCAACGCACCCGACAAAGATTTCAGCGGACGGCGATTCTGGGAAACCATTGGACGTGCCTTGTGTTCATTATCAAACAGCGAATCAACCGCTTCCTGTAACATGCGTTTTTCGTTGCGAATAATGATATCTGGGGCATGCATTTCCATAAACCGTTTTAAACGATTGTTACGAATAATCACACGACGATATAAATCATTCAAATCAGATGCCGCAACATGTCCCGCATCCAATGTGACCAATGGACGCATATCTGGTGGAATAACCGGGATGATGTCTGGCAACATCCATTGTGGTTCAGTTTTAGAATCCAAGAAAGCTTCTACTAGTTTTAATTGTTTGATAATTGCTTTACGTTTAGCCTCGGATTTGGTTTCGGCCAATTCGGCGCGCAAACGTGTTCTTTCGTCACCCATATCCAGGTTGGCGATTATGCTGCGTACACCTTCGGCGCCAATACCGACACGGAATGCATCTGGACCAAATTCTTCAACCGCCGCACGGTATTCATCTTCACTGATAACATCGTACTGTTTCAAATTTGTTAAACCGGGTTCAATAACAATATATGCATCGTATGATATAACCTGCTCTAATTTCTTTTGCGACAGATTATTCAACAGTGTTGCGATTTTACCTTCACGCAGGAACCAAGTATGTGCAACTGGCATTGCCAACTTGATATGTCCCATACGTTCACGACGAACCGACGAAGAACCAACTTCAACCCCGCAACGTTCACAAACAACACCACGGAATTTGATTCTCTTGTATTTACCGCATGCACATTCATAGTCTTTGACCGGACCAAAAATCTTTTGACAGAATAAACCATCTGCTTCTGGTTTCAAAGAATGATAGTTAATTGTTTCGGGCTTTGTAACCTCACCATGAGACCAA
>JAEEQU010000089.1 GCA_016285415.1 Alphaproteobacteria bacterium
AGATACCATTTTATATGGCATTATTGGTCTTGTGATTGTCTTGATGGCATTCGCGATTACAAACTTCGTACTCACGGCATTAGCTGGAGGACAGTAATAGCTTTACGGGGCGCCCCAGAAATGGGGCGCGTTTTGGTATAAACATAATAAGTGTGGTATCTTTAATATAGATAAGGAGAATAATATCAACATGAATAAACTTTCAAAAATTACAGTAGCCGGTGTGGCCGCAGTGATGATGGTAGTTTCTGCAGTAGCTTTTATCCCGAGCGGTACGGCATTTGCAGCAAATCATAATGTGAATGTGAATGATGGCGGCGGCGGTGGAGGTAATAATCAGAATAATAACAACAACAATAATAACAACAACAATAATAATAACACAACCCCCGATGGGTGTGAACCGGGCAGTTCCGCGGATTGCCCGATACTGTTAAATTTGAAATAGGGCGTGTATGCGTATTTTGAATTTTATCTTTGTTATACCCATATTGACAATGTGTCATATCGCACACGCAACCCCAGGTAATACGCCACAAAATCAACAATCTGTTGTACAATGCCTTATTGACATTGGCAATGACCAAGAAGGTTTTGTAAATCCAATAAAAACCAATATTTTACGGGGGCGTGAATTTAATCAGGAATTAGTGGTTAGAGAAAAAGAAGCATTGTATGATTTGGTTGCAAAAAACGTTATGAAACGATGCACCGCAAACTTTAATGATTTTAATTTTGATATTGTGGATGCAACCAAGATAGATATTCCATTTAAATTAAATGATAAATATTATAAATTGACCGTTGATGTTGAAACATTGTTTGAACACATTTCAATACCTACGGGGATATTGGTAATGAATTTCAATAACAAAAATATTGGTGACAAAATTACCAAGGCCGACACCCCATCCGAAATATTTTTTTCCAGCGATTGTTCGGACCACTATGTTCGCGACAAGATTTCTGATGACGGTCCTGTAAATCGTGCGGGCCAATCCGCATTTCCAACATATACTGGCGAAGAATTCTTTATAGATTTTCCATATGGAAAAAGTAATCGTGCTTTCCCGGGACTTATTATTGCTGCGCATACGGGTATCGGTGGTGCAGAAGAGGTTGTATGGTACCCAAATTACCGTGTTGCACGCGCAAATGCCAAGACATTTGTAGAAGGTCTTAAAAATACCACGTGTTCCAAAGATAATCTTTCGGTATATGTTGTGTCAATGCCGGTTAATCCTGAAAAATCATGGGATTCATCGGGATGGTTTTTCTGGCTTGCGGGTGGGGTGGGGTTGAGCATGCTCACCTCACTAATTCCGCCAACTTTGGCTAATATAAACGAAGTAACAATTTTTGATGGGCCGTATTTAATAAGGTGATAGTGTTGCGCAGATTTATTGTAATTTTTGCGATGTTAGTAATGTGTACCACCGTGCACGCAGATCCGCAAATTACAACACAAACCTATCAAACACAATCGGGTATACAATGTTTGACCGATATTGGTAATGATCAAGAAACATTTGTAAATGCAATAAAAACCCAGATTTTACACGGGCAAGAATTTAATCAACGACTGGTAGATAGAGAAAAACACAAACTATATACTATTGTGGCCGCTAACATTGTCACGCATTGTATTGATACAAATAATCTTAACGATTTTAATCATGATATTGTGGATGCAACAAAAATAGATATTCCGTTCAAATTAGATGATAAATACTATAAATTAACCGTTGATGTTGAAACATTATTTGAATATATAAATATACCTGCGGGCGTTCTTGTTACAAATCTACGAAACAAAAAAACAGGTGATGTGATTACCAAGGCCGAAACCCCATCCGATTACATATCTTCATTTGATTGTTCGGATCATTGGGTACGTCTTAAACTTACTGATAGCAGTCCTGTGAACGTCGCTGGCAAGGCCGCATTTCCAGAATATACAGATCAAGAATTCTTTATTGATTTCCCATTTGGCAAAAATAATCGCGCTTTCCCAGGCCTAATTATTGCTGCGCATACAGATTGGGGTGGTGCCGAGCAGGTTGTATGGTATCCCAATTATCGCGTTGCACGTGCAAATGCCAAAAAATTTGCCGAAGGGTTAAATAATACTGCTTGTTCAAAAGATAACCTTGCTGTTGATGTTGTATCACTGACAACAAAACCTGTAACACAAGGTGATAAAACCGGTTGGGCAATTACCGCGGAAATTGGTGGCGGTGTTGGTACCGCAATATCCATAGCAGGTGCAGTCGCCGCAGTTTCCGGTGTGGTTGCCGCAACTACATGGGAGGTTCCAGTTGCTGGTTGGATTGTCGCTGCGGTTGCCGCGACAGTTGCAACGGTTTCTGGTATAATTGCAATTGCCCCATCATCATTAGCAGACATGAATCAAGTTATGATTCTTGATGGACCATATAGGATTAAATAAAATGTTACGAAAATTTGTTGCAATTTTCTTTATGTTGTTTGTTAGCAATGCATTTGCCAACAACGAACAGAATTTTACCATAGAATTAGGTAATGAACCTATAAATACAGAATGTGCCACACGTGCGTTTGCCGATGCACTGTCAGATTCTGCCATAATGGTCAGCGAATCTGATTCGGAACAAACAATCAAAGATTGGATATACGACATATTTTTAGCCCCCGAAACATTGGTCGCGGTTACATCGTGTCCCGAAGTAATGGATGCCGAAGATGACGACATCCTTGTCTTTATGCCAATTCAATATGTTTTCCCAGGTGGGCGTGAAATTGTTGTAAACTATCAAACCACCGCCAAGGTTCTACGCCAACGTTTGGCACTTGCCAATAAACGCGAATTACCAGATTCAAATCCTAACCCAGAAATCAGCCAAGATGATCCACATGCAACATGGGTTAATACCGATCCTGCATGGTATGCAATTATGGTGACGCGCCCTGGGGCATTAAGTGAATTTGTTGGCAAAGATAAAAACAATACCGTATCTTTCAAATGGATAGAAGATAATATAGATTCAATTTATCCCGCAGATTTAGATGGTGTTTGTTCTACGCGTTCAGGCATCGGCGCAAAAATGAATAACGCAATGGTACATAAAGTTTTGCGCGAAAAAACCGCACAAATGGAAGACGATAAAAATAATTACTATGTTGCCGGCGATATTGATTTGCGTTGGGTATCATACGCCGAAATTGCATTTGATATCGCATTAACAGTTGTTACATGGGGTGCTGGCGCTGCTGCAACAGGTGCAATAAAGGGCGCACGTGCAACAAAAATAATGGGCAATTTGGCAAAAAATATG
>JAEEQU010000090.1 GCA_016285415.1 Alphaproteobacteria bacterium
TGAGGATGAAGTGTCTGATTATTTAAAACAGTTAAGATCTTTTGCGCTTCCAGAAACAAGATGTTGTTCTGGTTATAAATTTATATTAAAGACATACAATGTTTCTGGGGCACCATGGATGTACTCTAGAGATGCGCAAGGACAATATTTGCAGATAACACCTACATCGGTTTGGAAAAATCCTATGCAACGTGAACAGCCATTGTGTGGATTATTTCGGGATGAGTTTGGTGATGTTGTACCAGAAAGAACCTGTTTTGAGAAAATTAAAAATGGTCAATGCCCCGATTCATTTATCATGAAAAATATTTTTGAAAAATTTTTTCAGAATGATAAAGGGAAAAAATAATTCCCGAAGAAATTCGGGGGTTTTAGATTGTAAATACCAAAACCCGCGTGATGCCGGACAAATCTTTTTCGGCGCGGACGAATTTCCAACCTGCTTCTTTGAAAATTTTTTGAACCGCCGTTTTTTGACCCGCACCAATTTCAAGATAGATTTTGCCGTTCGGTTTTAACCAATTTTTTGCATTTTTTGCGATTTGTTCATATGCGGCAAGCCCTTTGTTTTTTGCGTATAATGCGATTTTTGGATCGTGCATTGCGCCCGCGTTAACGCGTTTATCCCCACGTGCAATATATGGTGGATTTGACACAATTACATCAAATTTTTCGGCGGTTAAATTTTTATTTGCAAAAGAACTGTGAATAATTTTTATTTGTTCTGTTAAATTTAATGTTTTGATGTTTCGGCGGGCAACGCGTATGGTGCCACGTGATATATCAACACCCGTGCCTGATGCGTCATAAATATTTTTTACCAGTGCGGCGATTATGCATCCGGTACCAGTACCCAAATCCAAAATTTTTGGGCTATCTGGGTTATCTGATATGACGGCGGCGACCAATGTTTCGGTATCTGGTCGTGGGTCCAATGTATGCGAATTTGTGTAGAAAGGCAGACCATAAAACCATTTCTGATGAATAATTTTTGCCACCGGCACCCCATGGCGCAATTTACAGGCAATCCAACGCACACGCCACCATGGCAGATATTTTACATTGTCTGTAATAATTCGGGCGGCGCGAATTCCACCGGCATCTTTTAAAAGGTCAAATGCTTGATTTATTGTCATAAAACTATTATAATGGACGCTATGGAAAAAGCAAAAAATTTTATTTTATCGCACAAAGTTATTCGTGTGGTTTTGTGGACGGCGGGGGTTCTTGCTGTTGCCGCAGTGGTTATATCGTTGGTGTTTTCTGGACGCGGTGATAGAACGCAAACTGATACAAAGGTCGCAGATAATACGGTGGTTGTAAATGTTGCGTCGGGTGATACATTGTCCAAGATTTTGGCAGCCCAGGGATTTAATGGAACAGACATAAACAAAATTGCAGAAATTTTAAAGACCAAGGCCGGAATTACGGGGCTGCGCGCCGATCGTGATAAAATTGAATTTGCACATGATGGTGGTCCGGATAGTCCGGTGTCAAAAATAACTGTATTACCGGGGCCATGGCGTCGCGTGGAATTGACATGTGATGATGGTGGCGTGTGGAATTGTAATGCAATTGATATAGAACGTGATACGCGCCTTGTTTATCGTCAGGGGGAAATTTTAGATGGCGATAGTTTTTATCTTGCGGGGATGCGTGCGGATATACCCGCGGGTATTTTGGCGGATGTTTATGATTTACTGGCATTTGAAATGGACTTTGAACGCGATGTTCGCGCTGGACAAAAGTTTTCAGTTGTTTACGAAGAAAATTATTCTGATAACAAGAAAATAGATAATGGTTCGGTTATCGTGGTTTCTTTTGATGCGTTGCGCGGTAATGTAAAAATGTACAGATACCGCAAAAACGATAAAAGTGTCGGATACTATGATCCAAATGGAAATGGCGCAATTAAATCGTTGAAGCGCACGCCAATTAACAATGCCAAGGTTACCAGCAGTTTTTCTACGCGTCGCAAACACCCAGTGTTGGGATTCACGCGTGCACACAAAGGGGTTGATTTCCGCGCATCAACGGGGACACCAATTCCGGCCGCGGGTTCGGGACGCGTTGTTGCACGTGGGTTTAATCGTGGCCATGGAAACTTTGTAAAGATTCGTCATAATGGTTCTTTTGAAACGTTGTATGCGCATATGTCCAAATTTGCCAAAAATGTAAATGTTGGAACTGCGGTAAGACAGGGGCAAACCATTGGCTATGTCGGGTCAACGGGACTTTCCACCGGGCCACATTTGCACTATGAAATTATCAAAGATGGCAAACATGTGAATCCATTGACGGTTAAATTGCCGGCCATAGATAATTTGGATGCCGCAAATAAAAAGAAATTTATTGAATATCGTGAAAATTTGGACAAGGCCATAGAAGGACTTGTTAAAAATCCAAAATTGTTTATTCAAATGTAGATTTCTTTATTTACCCCAAAATGGTGCGATTACATAATCTGCACGCAGTGGCACAGATATTGTCGCAATGTTTTCCATGACGCCCTTGATTTTTTCGGCAAAATCTTTGGCCACGTTTTCATCGCATTCAAACACCATTTCATCGTGAACCTGCATGATTAATTTAATTTTGTCGCGGTTTGGAACAACAATTTCATTGTATGTTTTTATCATGGCAAGACGCATCAGGTCCGCTTCAAATCCTTGGATTGGTGCGTTAATTGCCGCGCGCATTGCGTATGCGCGCATACGCGGATTTTTTGCCTCGGGTAATTCTATGCGACGACCCCATGGGGTATAAACACATGCGTTTTCGGTCGCAAATTTTTTGATATAATCCATATACTGTTTGATTTCTGGTAATCCCGCAAGGTAAGAATCTATGATGTCTTGGGCCTTGGCGCGTGAAATATTTAATTGTGCGGCCAATCCAAATGATGATATTCCGTATATAATTGAAAAGTTCACGGTTTTTGCGGCGCGACGCAAATCCTTGGGCACAATTGTTGATTCTGGAATATTGAAAATTTTGCGCGCGGTTTGTTCGTGAATATCATGTCCCGCAATAAATGTATCTTTAAATGTCTTTATATTTGCCACATCGGCCAGCAGGCGCAACTGAATTTGCGAATAATCGGCGGCGATAAGGACGCGACCCTTTGGCGCAACAAAGCATTTGCGAATTTCTTCGCCAAGTTCGGTTTTGACCGGAATATTTTGCAGGTTTGGATCGCGTGACGACAGACGACCAGTGTTCGTGCTGGTTTGCAAATATGTTGTGTGAATGCGACCGTCGTCACCAATTTGCCGGGGCAGGGCATCCGCATACGTTCCCGCAAGTTTC
>JAEEQU010000091.1 GCA_016285415.1 Alphaproteobacteria bacterium
TTTATGTTCCGGCGCAATAACACAGAATGTAACACCAAATATAGTATCAACACGCGTCGTGTATATTGTCATCACGTCATCACCAACGCGAAAATCAACATCTGCGCCATTTGATTTGCCAATAAGGTTTATTTCATCCTTTTTAACACGTTCATCAAAGTCCAAATCTTTCAATCCATCCAACAATTTATCGGCATACTTAGACAACGCCAAATTCCATTGCAATTTTTCTTTTTTTTCAATGACACCATGACAACGTGGACAGCAACCATCTTCTAATTCTTCATTGGTCAGTGTGGTACGGCAATTCGGGCACCAATTCATTGGTAATTCTGATTTATATGCCAAACCCGCCTTAAAGAATTGAATAAACATCCACTGAGTCCATTTAATATATTCCGGGTCAGATGTCGCCACGCGTGTTTCCGGGTCAACCGACCAACCGGCGGAATCTATTACTTCGGCATAAGATTTTTTCAATTCGTTTGCAATATCTGCCGGATGCCGACCCATTTTTGTTGCATAATGTTCTGCGGCAATTCCCATTGCATCAAAACCCATAGGATAAATTACATCGTACCCCAAATGACGACGAAAACGTGCCATCACATCCATACCAGAATAATTCAACAAATGGCCGCCATGCAAACCTGCGCCCGACAAGAACGGAAATTCCACCAGCGTATAAAAACGCGGTTTTGAACCATCATTTTTCGGGACAAACGCGCGGGCATCGCGCCAACGGCGCTGCCATTTTGCTTCGCGTTCAATTACTTTTTTTACGTCATCTGTTGCCATCTTAAACACTCCATATATAGAATACGCAAAGGGCAGGTTAGCAAAAACGCATAAAACTTTCAAGTTTTTTGTATAAAGTTTTTGAAACAGCCACACTATTTTATACGGTATTATTTTACCGTATTGTTTTTTCTTGACTTTTCCGCGGGTTTACGACATAATAGGGCGAACTTTTTAATAAACATAAAGGCAAAACAAAAATGGCAACGACAAAATCGTTAAAAAAGTGCGAATTAGAAGCCAAATGGTATCTGATTGACGCAACTGATTGCACGCTGGGTCGTTTGGCGGCGTACACCGCGAACATTCTGCGTGGCAAGAACAAGGCCACATGGACACCAAATATGGATTGCGGTGATCATGTGATTATCATTAACGCGGACAAGGTTGCTTTGTCCGGAACCAAGGCCGATAAAACAAAATTCTATTGGCATACAACATACCCAGGCGGTATCAAAGAACGCACCCTTGGTCAAATGCGCAGCGAAAAACCAACTTTGTTGGTCAAAAACGCGGTAAAGCGTATGATGGGTCGTCGCACCGCGGTTGCATTGGCGGACAAACGTTTGACCAAATTACACGTATACGCAGGTGCCGAACACAAACATGCCGCGCAAAATCCAATTGTAATTGATTTTGCAGGTTTGAATCGTAAAAACAAAAGGGGCGAATAATGGCAGCAGAAGCAAAAAAGACAACCGCCAAGAAAGCGGCAACAACTGTTAAAAAAGCGGCCCCGGCAGTTAAAAAAGCACCGGCGGCAGTAAAGAAAGCAACAACGAAACCTGCGGCGGCAAAATCTGCAGTGGCGGTTTCAACACCAAAATTAGACAAGGCGATTTATGCAACTGGTAAACGTAAAGATTCCGTTGCACGCGTATATTTAATGCCAGGCAAGGGCAACATCGTTATCAACGATCGCCCAATGGCTGAATATTTCCGTCGTCCTGTGTTGCAAATGATTTTGAATCAACCATTTGCGGTTACAAAACGCGAAGGTGCATATGACGCATTTGTAATGGTTATGGGCGGTGGTTTGTCTGGTCAGGCTGGTGCGGTAAAGCACGGTTTGTCCAAGGCATTGGAAAAATCTGAACCAGATTTGCGCGCGGCATTAAAGGCCGCCGGGTTCTTGACCCGCGATAGCCGTGTTGTTGAACGTAAACACTACGGTTTCCGCAAAGCACGTCGTTCAACCCAGTTCAGCAAACGTTAATATTTGCGTCTGGCGACAAATTACAAACCGCCCATTTGGGCGGTTTTTTATTATTTTTTCCCATTAAATTTTGTTGAAATCTGTAAAAAATATGTGTATACTTGCACGGCAATATCTATCCAAAGGAATATTATTATGATTAAAAAAGAAAAAATCAAAGATTTACATTATTCTGTTAACGGTTTTCTGACCGCGGACGAAGTGCAAAAGGCCGCCGACAAAGTTCTGGAAAAATACGGCAAGGATATGAAAATGCCGGGATTTCGCGCGGGTCATGTGCCACTGTCCGTGTTACGTCAAAAATACAACGCATCCGCAATGGGCGAAGCAATTGATGCATTGATGAACAGTGATTTAGAAAAATACGCGGCGGACAAAAAAATTCGCCTTGCGGGCAGTCCCAAGGCAGACCTTGCCGGATGGGAAATTGGCAAAGATGTAGAATACACATTGGAATTTGATATTTTACCGGCGTTGCCGACAATTGATTTAGATAAAATTACATTAACCAAAAAGGTTACAAAACTGGATGAATCCGAAGTGGACAAGGCCGTTGAAAACCTGCGCAATACACGCAGCACCGCCGAAAAACAAGATGCCAAGTACAAGGCACAAAATGGCGACACCGCGGTTATTGATTTTACTGGTTTTCTGGGCGACAAAGAATTTGAAGGCGGCGCGGCGAAAATGCACCACTTGGTATTGGGTTCTGGTTCATTTATTCCGGGATTCGAAGATCAAATTATCGGACACAAGGCCGGTGACGAATTTAATGTTAATGTAAAGTTCCCAAAAGATTATCATGCCGATAACTTGGCGGGCAAGGCGGCGCGTTTCGCAATTGTCCTGCACGAAGTTCGCAAACATATCTTGCCAGAATTGAACGACGAATTCGCCAAGACAATCGGTTTTGAAACTGTTGAAAAACTGCGTGAACATATCCGCAACATCTTGAACGAACAGTATGACGAAGCGTCCAAACAAGAAATGCGCAATGAATTGCTGGACGTGTTGGCCGACAAAGTGAAACTTGATTTGCCGGAAACATTGGTTGAACAAGAATTTGATATGGCGCGTCATGAACACGAACATCACCATGAACACTGTGATGGTAAATGTGGAGATGATTGCAAATTTGACGAACAGAAAGAGCGCAAGGAAGCGGAACGCCGCGCGAAATTGGGTCTGATTTTGGCAGAATGGCGTACGCAAACCAAAGTTGAAGTTACCC
>JAEEQU010000092.1 GCA_016285415.1 Alphaproteobacteria bacterium
AACACCTATTGAAACCGAAATGCAAACACCAAAATTTGCGATTTTGGCGACTTATAATGCGCGTAATGCATCAAGAACAATTGATTTGGCGACGGTAAAATTTTCTGATTTCAAAATTGCCACACCAACCGACCAAGAATTACGCGAATTTTATAAACAGAATCCACATCGCGTTGCCGAATCGCGTGATGTGTCATACGTGATGATTGATGCTGAGATGGACAAACCTGATGAATACGAATTGGGTTTAAAGGCCGCGCAACAATTAGAAGACGATATTATCGGTGGTGCCAACTTCGCAGATGCTGCGAAAAAGCACAAGGCAAATTACAAACACCTTGATAAATTGGTGTCTGCAAAATTGCCAGACGACAAACATATTGACGATGCAATGATGGCGCGCATATTTGCCATGGACGAAGGTATTGAAAGCGAACTTATTGAAACCAAAAAAGGATTCATTATCGTTCGTGTTGACAAGATAAATCCAGAACATGACGCGGAATTTGATTCTGTCAAAAAAGATATCACAACCGAATGGGCGCACGCCGAACAGCGCAAGGCCGCATACGTTCGCGCCAATGAATTATTGGTTGCCCTAAACAAAACTGGAAAATTAGAAGGGGGCAAAAATACCAAGGTCACACGTACCGACGGGGCGGCATTGACGGTTCTGACCGCGGCGTTCCATAAAAATATTGGTGATAATTCTATCATAGAAGACAAAGATGCATTTTATGTTATGCATGTCGCCGATGAAAAGGTTCCACAAAAAGACGATAAAAAATTGGAAGCGTTGACAACCGATGTCAAGAATCTGTCTAAAAAACATATCCAGGCAGATTATGATTCATACCTTGGACGCAAATATCCAATGAAGATAAATGAAAAAACATATGATCGTTTTGTAAAATAATGACCCGATTATAACCAACAAAGGCGGGATATCTATTTCCGCCTTTTTCTTTTGGTTTTAATCCCGACAATTACCCTTGACGCTTTTATGGGTTTTTGATAAAATGCCTATGATAAAAATAGCAAATTTGGGGGGTATTATGCACAAGATAGTATTATCGGCAATTATTATCGGAACGCTCGGTTTCGTGGGCGTCGTAAATGCCGCTGGTGATACCACCGTCACATCTGTCAGTTACGTCACCACCGAATTGGGCAAAAAGCAAGACAACATTCCAAAACGTGGAACGGGCCTTACCGAAAGTGTTGTTACATACACAACAAGCGCCGGAACCGTTGGTGAAAAGGGCGTATATCAAGAAACAGGTGCATATAATTCAACAACACAAAAACATTTGGTAGAGGCAAAAACTGTAAATGCCGCTGTTCAAACCGGATTAAACAACCACCTTGAACGCATAGATGACGCAGATGGAACATTGTGGCGCATAAATACATTAAGTGGCACATACGTACCGCATAGTAATTAAAAATTTTGCATTTGAAATTGAAACGGGGACATAATTGCCCCTGTTTTTTATAACCTATCGCATAAATGCACCAATCGTTGTTTTATACAGTTTATCCCAAATTGTTCCGACCTTGCCGACACGCACCCCAAGGTATAAATTTGTATTGTCTGTAATGGCAAATTCCCGATGCAATTTTGGTATAAACCGGCGAACTATATCATAACTTTCAATTGGCACACGCCATATTGCACCCGGCGTCATGTCAAACCCTTGGTACACGCATAATTCACCGTTCATAAAATACCCACGCGGAATTGTTGTCAAAAACTTTGGAACATCTTCGCCCACCATGCCAATATTGTTTAGCATTTGTTCATGCGACAAATCTGTATTTTTTGGTGCAATTAATAAATTACCGTCGGGCATCATTATAAATGCCCGACGCAATTGATGAAAATCGTATGCATTTGAAATCATTACACACGCCGTTTTTGGAAATACCCTTCGCGCATTGCGGCAACCAAATCGCGCCCACATGTGCGTGGTCCTTCGGGGCATTTACCCATGCTTAAACATGGCGGTGTCAGGTATTTCATCAGTTTCGCATTTGCTCCAATTTCTTGGCCCAAATCACGACGCAAATCACATGATATATGATATATCGCCTCTTGCGCGCACCAGCATGTGCGTTTGCCCTGCTCGTGAATAAGTGCATTCAAATCGGCACGTTTATCATATTGCACCATCAATCCATACGGCGCAATCATCCCCAATAAACTTTTATCTAAATTTGGATCATTATACAACGCTTCGTATTTTTGCATAAATTCATTAGCTGCTGGTTCCAAATTCGCCGCATTCAACAACGGTGGCAAATAAAAGTATCCCGTAAATTTCGGCTTTGAACGTTTGATACTGCGGTGGCGTTGATCTTGCCCCATTGTTGCACCCGCATCAACATGAATACGACTATGGATATATCCCAATGAATTATCCATTGTGTTTGGTGAGAACTGCAAAGTATCAACCATATCGTTTGCATTATTTTCTGTAAATGCTTCGTTATCATAATAGAAATCAACTAATTCAAATTCCGGACGTGTTTTTACACCCTTGTAGCCTGGAAATTCTGGTGTCCAATCCGTTGTTCCGCGTGCATCTGCATTAAACATATATGAAATGTCATCAATGTTTTTATTTTGAATTTCATGATTCTTTTTATTCGCCTTGCTTTTTTGATCTTTCTTGACCAAATCAACAATTTTATCCATTGTATCGCGCATTGGGCGTGTCCACGCCGTCCGATAAAATGCCGCGATTGTTGGCAAATCAACCGTCCAATCTAATGCGGTCGGCGCAATCATAGAAATAAACATACGCAATTGTTCTTGGGCAAATTTTGGTGCATTCTGTTCAATATATTTGCTAGACGCATGTGGACGTTCTTCCTTTATCGCATCGCGTGCAATATCAGTTACGCGATCTTTGCTATATGCATAAACATCAAGACCTGTTTTAATAAAATCTTTTATTTTTTCAACCTGGGTTGCCCACAAATCTGGATAATATGTGTACAGTATATTTTCAATCTCGTTCATATCGGGATTATCATACATCTTTGAAAACCGCCCAGACCGCTGGTCAGTGTTATAAAATGGTGCGGTTAAATGCAACCCGAATACCATACTGGAAACAGGAATTCCATCTATGCTAAACGTGTA
>JAEEQU010000014.1 GCA_016285415.1 Alphaproteobacteria bacterium
TTCGTCATCGGGGTCAAATTATTTGCCATCGTATACGGTCAGCACACCAGCGTATGCGCCAACACAAAAGTGTGCCCAGGGCGCAGAAAAAAGTGGTTGTGTTTGTGATACCGCAAGTGGTCAAGTAGAAGTATCTTCTGTGTCGACACAAAAGACGTATTGCAGATGCCCAGACAATAAACCATGGAATGCATTGCTAGGTAAATGTATGGCAAATACGTCTAGGTCGACTTCATCTGGTGGAAGCAGCCCAAGTCAGTGCAAGTTGTCGTATGGCGAATATCTGTCTAGTGGATGTGTGTGTGATAGCGGTAAAGGTTTATCGCCAAAGTTGGACGATGCGGCGGGTGAAAGATATTGTACATGCCCAAATGGACAGACATGGAACGCATCGCAGGGTAAATGTGTGGCATCAACAGCGTCATCATCAAATGGTGCTTCGTCATCGGGGTCAAATTATTTGCCATCGTATACGTTCAGCACACCATCGTATGCGCCGACACAAAAGTGTGCCCAGGGCGCAGAAAAAAGTGGTTGTGTTTGTGATACCGCAAGTGGTCAGATAGAGGATTTTGTATCCCCAACAGGTAAGACCTATTGCAGATGTCCGAACGATAAACCTTGGAATGCATCGCAGGGTAAATGTATGGCAACAACAACTTCGTCATCATCAAATGGTTCCTCGGCGTCAAATTATTTGCCGTCGTATACGTTTACACCGACATCGTATGCCCCAAATGTTAATGTGACAAACAATACTAATGTTAATGCCACCGACCAACCAAAAACATATTTGGGAGCAAACGGTGGATTAGGATTGGATCCAAGACCATAAGGTTGCATGAAATGAAAAAAATCCCCACGGTTGTGGGGAATTTTTTTATTTCCTTATTGCCCAGAATAGAGCAATCAACCATCCAATTCCGGTCCATCCAAATAACCATGATGCCGCACGAATACGCATAACATCATATTTTGCTTTGCCATTTTTGGCGGCCAAATATGCCGGCGCCAATGCGACGCACACAAACACACCGGCCGCCACAATGTATTTTGCAATTGAAACTGTTTGCGCATCAATTGGCGTCATTTTCTATTTCCCGTATTTTGCGTTGTTACCCAATTCTTCTTCTATACGCAACAATTGATTATATTTGGCCATACGGTCGGTGCGCGACATTGAACCTGTTTTGATTTGGCCCGCATTTGTCGCAACCGCAAGGTCGGCAATTGTTGTATCTTCGGTTTCACCACTGCGGTGGGAAATAACGACACCATAATTTGCATCTTGGGCCATTTTGATGGCACGCAATGTTTCGGTCAGTGAACCAATTTGATTCACTTTGATAAGAATCGCGTTGGCAATTCCACCATTGATTCCGCGTTCCAAACGTGTTGGATTCGTTACAAACAAATCATCGCCAACCAGTTGGCATTTCGCGCCCATGGTTTCGGTCAATTTTTTCCAACCGTCCCAATCTTCTTCGGCCAATGCGTCTTCAATAGAAATAATTGGATATTTTGCGATTAAATCTTCATAGAACCCAATCATATCGTCCGAAGACATTTTTTTGCCTTCAAAATTGTAAACGCCGTCTTTATAGAATTCAGAAGATGCAACGTCCAAACCAATTGAAATTTCTTCGCCTGGTTTATATCCGGCATCTTTGATTGCCGCAATAATCGCGTCCAATGCTTCGGCACAGGAATTAAAATTCGGGGCAAATCCGCCTTCGTCACCAACGTTTGTTGAATGACCGCCAGATTTTAAAATCTTTTTCAAATGATGGAAAGTTTCTGCACCCATTTGAATCGCCGCCGATTCGGTTTTTGCACCGTTTGGAATAATCATAAATTCTTGGGCATCAAGACCATTGTCTGCGTGTGCACCGCCATTGATAATGTTCATCATTGGACGTGGCAAAACGTGTGGATTTGTGTTGCCATAAACATCGGCGATGTATTTATACAATGGGATATTCTTTTGGTTCGCAACCGCGCGCGCCGCCGCCATGGATACAGACAGTATCGCGTTCGCACCCAATTTATCTTTGTTTGGTGTGCCGTCAATGGCCAACATTTTTGCATCTAATTCTGTTTGTTTTGACGCGTCCATTCCCATAATTTGTGGGGCAATAATATCATTAACATTTGATACGGCGCGGGAAACACCTTTGCCCATAAATGCGGTACCGCCATCGCGCAGTTCCAATGCTTCAAATGAACCAGTGCTGGCACCCGATGGAACCGCCGCGCGACCCATTGCGCCACCAGACAGTGTAACATCGCATTCTACGGTTGGGTTGCCACGCGAATCCATAATTTGACGTGCGTGAATTTTTGTTATTTTATACATAGTTTTCTCCCTTGTCTGTTTTATGTATGTTGTCGTGGTTAAATGTCGTATAAACTGACAATAAAAGCAAGCAAAATAAAAAATATTTTATTGTTGATTTTTATGGTTTTATGTGTAAGCAAAAAACGGCGCAACGCGCCGCTTTTTGTACAATTATCATTCATAGATTAAAATGGAATATCATCACCGATTTCAGAAATTGAAATTTCTTCGGTTGGTGCCGGTGCCGGCGCAGATGTCGCGCCACCCATAGAATCAACGGATTTCGCACCCGAACGTATAACCATGGTGCCACTGAATTGGTTAAGAACAACCTCGGTCGTGTATGCGTCAACACCTTGCTGGTTCTGCCATTTGCGCGTGCGCAGTGAACCTTCTATATACAGTTTTGTTCCCTTTTGCAACATACGTTCGGCCACTTCTACTAAATTTGGGCTGAATATCACGATGCGGTGCCATTCAGTTTGTTCTTTCTGTTCGCCGGTTTGTTTATCGCGCCAGCGGTCAGATGTTGCCAGCGAGAAACTAACAACCTTTTGTCCACTCTGCATTGTACGGGTTTGAGGTTCCTGGCCGATATTGCCGACCAAAATTACTTTATTTATGCTTCCTGCCATTTTCGCTTCCTTTGTTAAATCTGATTGTATTGAAGCAGTAATAATCAGAAAATGCAAGAAAAAAGCATAGGACTTGACTTTTAGGCGAAAATGTCCTATAATACAGGCATGTAAGAAGGGTGGTACGTTCTGTGCCATCGGGAATTTTCCACAAAAGGACTTTTTATGCATATAAATGAAATTAAGGCAAAATCGCCGCAACAGCTGTTGAAAATGGCTGAAGATATGGGTATTGAAAATCCATCACAATTAAACGTGCAACAATTGCGTTTCGCGGTTATGCGCGGGTTTGCGGCGGATAAACAAATCACTCTTATTGGGGATGGTGTGTTGGAACGTCTGCAAGATGGTTTTGGGTTCTTGCGTGCGCCGGAAAGTAATTATTTGGCGGGGCCAGACGATTTGTATGTGTCGCCAAATTTGGTTAAAAAATATGGCCTTAAGACCGGGGATTATGTTGAAGGTCAGATTCAGGCACCACAAAATGAATCAGAACGTTATTTCGCGTTGGAAACAATTGAACGCGTAAATGGCGATGATCCAGAAAAACTGCGTCATCGTGTGTCTTTTGATGATATGACACCGCTGTATCCAGATGAACAATTAAAGATGGAGGTCCCAACCGACACCGATAAAGGTCGTAATTTGTCGGCACGTGTAATTGACCTTATATCGCCAACGGGTCGTGGTCAACGTTCACTGATTGTTGCGCCACCACGTACTGGTAAAACGGTTATGTTGCAGAATATTGCACATTCTATTGCGACAAATTATCCAGAAGTAAAACTTATCGTGCTGTTGATTGACGAACGTCCCGAAGAAGTTACCGATATGCAACGCAGTGTCAAAGGCGAGGTTATTTCTTCAACATTTGATGAACCTGCAACACGTCATATTCAGGTCGCAGAAATGGTTATTGAAAAGGCAAAACGTTTGGTTGAAGCGGGCCAAGATGTTGTCATATTGCTTGATTCCATTACGCGTTTGGGACGTGCATATAACACAATGGTTCCGTCCAGCGGTAAGGTTTTGACCGGCGGTGTTGATGCGTACGCATTGCAGCGTCCAAAACGGTTCTTTGGTGCCGCACGTAATATAGAAGGTGGGGGCAGTTTAACCATCATTGCAACCGCGTTGGTTGATACCGGTTCCAAGATGGACGAAGTCATTTTTGAAGAATTCAAAGGAACAGGTAATAGTGAAATCATCCTTGATCGTAAATTGTCCGATAAACGTGTTTATCCGGCAATTGACATTACGAAATCAGGGACACGTAAAGAAGACCTGTTGGTCGGCAAAGATACATTATCCAAGATGTATGTGTTGCGTCGCATAATCAATCCAATGGGAACATTGGAAGCAATGGAATTCTTGTTGGATAAATTGCGTGTGACCAAGACAAATGATGATTTCTTTGGTTCTATGAATCAGTAAAGAAAATCAAAAATAAATGAAACGCACCGCATGGTGCGTTTTTTTATGGGAAATTTAAAATGAAAATATATTTAATTATTGCGATTTTAATCATTGTTGGTGGTGCATATCTTTTTGGAAATCAGGTTGCACAACGAAAATGTGAAACGCGTGTGGCGCAGAATCAAACCAGCGAAATTATACAAACAATATCTATGCAAAGGGAAACAGATGAGAAAGTTTATAATACTGGGGTGCGCGATATTCGCCGCATCTTGCACACAAAATACACCATTGCCGAATAGTGTTTGCCCATGCAACGCAATTTATGGGCGCGCGTCAGATTGGGATGTAATTAGTGATGATTTAGCACGAAACATATACCGTCATAATCTGATGTGTGAAAACATACGGAATAATTATTCGTTGTAGTATTTAATCATTGATTCTGCGGCGGTTTTGATTTTCATCAGCGATTTTTCGTATGTGTCGCAATCACGGGTAATCTTGGAACGATACGCATCGCGCAAATTAGATGCCATGTATCCGCAATTGCGCAGGTGTTGAACACAATATTGGTGGCCGGTTAAAAATGCGTTCTGGCCACGAACACGTTCATCATTGGTTGGCCATTCAATATTCAGCGCATTATCCAAATTGACCCAAGAATTTTCGCCGACATAATTTCCAATGCGTTCCATCCAATATTCGTTCATTTCTTCTGCGGTCCATGTGCCACCACCCTGAATTTCTAGTAATTGCGTAATCAACCGATTGATTGGTTTTTGGTATTTCGCATCAATTTGGGTTAATCGCGCACTGCAGAAACAACGGTTGTACGCCATATCTTCGCGTGCGCAATAACCGTTCATACATTCTGTATAATCGGCAAGACAGCGTGAAGACGATACACCTTCGTTATTAACAATGGTCGTGGTGCCGGTGGATTTGACATTTGCGTCTGGATCATAACGATCTGTGGTGCGGGCGCGTCGTGAAACAACCTTGCGTGCCGATGTTGATGTCGCCGCGCGTGCGGTATTCCGTTGCACAACGTGTCGTTGTGTGGTCGCAGAATTTGTCTTGGTATCGGTTGATTTTGCGGCGCGTGCGGTGTTGGTGCGTGGAACAACACGACGTTTGTTGCTGTCCATGCTTTTTGTACGAACCACAACGTCCATTGGATTATTTGTCTGGGTCACGGTTGTGCCCGGATTTAATTCTGTCCGCATTTTATTTGACAGATATGGATACATATACGAATAAGATTGTGGGTCAATGTATTTTGATAAACGTCCCGTCGCCGCCGTTGCATTCGTAACCGCGGTGCATATTGCCAAGAATAAAAACAGAACAATCCTTCCCATATCTTTATTTTAACCCAAAAGGCATTTATAAAACAATAAAAAAAACACCCAAACGGGTGTTTAATTTACTTTTTTGAATATTAGTGATGTGTTTATGCCACCAAAGGCAAAGTTGTTATTCATAACATAATTCGTGTCTATATTGCGTCCTGTTTCAATTATATAATCTAAATGTCCGCAATTTTCATCTGGGGTGTGCAAATTTAATGTTGGTGCAAACCACCCATCATTCATCATTTGAATTGACCAGATGGATTCCAATGCGCCACATGCCCCAAGTGTATGGCCAACATAACTTTTAAGCGAACTGGCCGGTGTATGTGTGCCGAATACAGATTCTGTGGCGCACGATTCCGCAATGTCACCATGAACCGTGCCAGTGCCATGCATATTGATGTATCCAATGTCATCAGATTTTAAATCTGCGCTGTCCAAAGCCAGTTTCATGCACTTCGCCATTGTTTCTTTGTTTGGTTGTGTCGCGTGCATACCGTCAGTATTTGAACCAAAACCGACAATTTCTGCATAGATTTTTGCACCACGCGCAACGGCGTGTTCGTATTCTTCCAAAATTAGTGTCCCAGCACCCGAACCAATAACCAAACCATCGCGATTAACATCAAATGGGGCAGGGGACAATTCGGGATGATCGTTCTTGGTGCTGGTTGCGTACAGCGTGTCAAATACTGCGACCTGGGTTATGTCAAATTCTTCGGCACCACCCGCAATCATAACATCTTGGATGCCGTTTTTAATTGCCTCGTATGCATATCCGATGGCCAAACTGCCCGATGTGCATGCGGTGCCACTTGGGATAATGCGGCCAACGGTTTTAAAGTAAAGCGAGATATTGACCGCCGCTGTTTGTGGCATTAGTTTCAGATATGAAAAAGATGTTATGTCACCAACCGCCTTGGTATGATGAATTGCAAAGAAATCGGCAACACCTTCGGCCGAACCAAATGATGAACCGTATGCAACCCCAGTGCGCCCAGATGTTAACACCGGTGAATTTAACAGACCTGCATCGGCAAGCGCATTTTCTGCGGTATATACCGACATAACCGATACCGGCCCCATTGTGCGCAAGACCTTGCGCGTATAATGTTCTGGTAATGTGAAATCCAATGCTGGTGCGGCCAAATGTGTGTTCAAACCGTTAATGTCGGCCAATTCAGGCATAACACGTACAGCATTTTTTAATTCATGCAGGCGATTCTTGGCGGTTCCCAAGTCGTTTCCAAGTGAACTGATTAAACCCATGCCGGTAACAACAACGCGTTTCATTTTATGCCAGCCCCCCATTTACAGAAATAACCTGACGTGTGATATATGATGCGTCATCGGATAGCAAGTATGCAACCAAACTTGCAACTTCGTTTGGTTTGCCAAAACGGCGCATAGGAATCGCGTCACGTACCAAATCTGCCGGTAAATCGGTGGTCATATCTGTTTCAATTACGCCCGGTGCAATTGCGTTTACGGTTATGTTGCGACGTGCCAATTCGGGCGCCAACGATTTTACAAGTCCGATTAAACCCGCCTTGGATGCGGCATAGTTTGCCTGACCACGATTGCCAATAATTCCAGATACAGATGACAGAACAATTATTCGGCCACCAGTTCTGGCGGATATCATCGGCATAACGCATGGCTGTAATGTATTGTATGCACCATCAAGATTTGTGTGAATTACCCGATCCCACATTTCGCCGTCCATTGCCGGAAAAGGCGCATCGGCGTTTATGCCCGCATTGCATATAACCCCATAATATGCGCCGTTTTCATTTATATCGTTGTTTATTTTGGCCATGGTTTCATCACGAGTTGATATATCAAAAGAAATGATTTTCCCATTGCCACCGGCGGCGATAACATCTTGTAATGTTTTGTTCGCTGCGTCCGCATTTTTGTTATAGTGCAAAACCAAATCATAGCCCAATGGCGCAAGATACAGTGCAATTGCACGACCAATTCCACGACTTGCACCGGTAATAAGAATTCTTTTATTCATCGCGTTCATCCATAAATTTTTGAATGTCGTCTGGGCGGAATACATTTATTGCCCCAGATGCAACAAGTTGATTATCTTGATTGTATATTTGACAGTCAAAATTTGCAATATTTTTATCAAAAAACAATGCCGCAACATGTACGAAATAACTTTGTCCAACAAGGTATGTCGGAATATCAACAGATAATTTTCGCGACCCCAATACAAAACCAACAACAGGTTCAGAATTTGGGTTTTGTTCGTGGTCGGCGGCACCAATAAAGCAACCAATTGCCTGTGCCATATATTCCAATGATATCCATGATGGCACCCCACCAATATTTTCATCATACATTATATCATCACGTGTGATATCAACGCGTGCAACCAATTTTTGTGTGTCAAAATCCACTGATTCAACCGCGGTAATCAGTTGCATTGGTGGGCGATGTGGCAAAAGGTCAGAAATATTATAATCTTTCATGTTATTTCCCGATTATTATGGTTGAATTACTGCCCCCGAAAGCAAAGGCGTTGCACAAAATTGTCCTTATTTCTTGGTGGTCGTTTTGGGTTGCCAATTTGATTGGTGCACAATCGTCGGCAAATTGTCCGTCGTAAATATGCGGAATAATAAAATTATGATTTAACATTAACCAAGATAGCGCAACCGAACACGCGCCCGCCGCACCCAAACAGTGTCCTGTTAACGGTTTGGTTGATGCACAGATTGGGCGATGGTCATGGAATATGCCAGATATTGCAATGGATTCCATCGCATCATTGGCGATTGTTCCGGTCCCGTGCATGTTCACATAATCTATGCGTGAATACGATATATCTGCGTCCAAAAGAGCCTTCTGCATAGATCCTATGGCGCCAGCGCCACTGGGGTCGGGGGCGGTTGGGTGATATGCGTCCGATGTTTCACCACACCCAATAACGTGTATGCCATCATGACCAGATTCCATGATAAACAATGCTGCACATTCGCCAAGGTTTATTCCGTCGCGATTTTTTGACATTGGGTTTGTTATTTTATGCGACAATGCTTCCAGTGCATTGAATCCGTTCAGTGCAAAATCGCAACGTGCATCAACGCCACCGCATATAACCGCGTCACAAATATCATTTCTAATTAAATCACGTGCGGTGTCGATGGCCTTGATACTGGATGAACATGCCGTTGATATTGTGAATGCGGGACCAGTTGTACCGATTATTTCGCGCAAAAGTTCGGCGGGCGTGCCAAGTTCCAATAATGATACAGAAAAATCTTTTGGCATGGTGCCAGTTGATAATTTTTCGGATATATATTTTTGCGCCTCGTGCACGGCGGTATTGCTGGCACCTAATACGATACCAATGCGCGCAGGTGAATATTTTGATTTTAGATTTTCAATTTCTGGTTTTATTTGTTCAATTGCGGCCAACATCAAATCGTAAAAACGCATTTTATGGCGCGTTTCAATATTTACCGCACCAAATGGAACAATATCATTGCCGATGCGGACATCTTTGGGTTGCATACCATCTTGGTTGCCGTTTTTCGCGTTGCGAATTATATCGGGAATATTCGTTCCCAATGCACATACAAAACCAAGATTGCTTAATACAAAATCCATTCTAAAACCCGCTTGCAAACAGTGTGAAATCCTATTATAGTTGTGATAAGTATTGTATAAACAATCGGTTTTTGCAAGCAATGAATAATACAATCGGTCTTGGTAATTTTTATGTGTGGCGCGAATCTGACGATGAAAAATTGCCAGATATTTCTTTTGTTCCACCAATGGTTCGTCGTCGTATGACCGATTTGCAAAAAATTGCAATCGGTGTCGCGCACCGGGTCACCCCCGAAGATGCAAATTATCAGGTTGTTTTTGCTTCACGTTTCGGGGAATGGGGGCAAACAATAAAACTTATTACACAATTTCATAATGATAAAGAAATGTCGCCAGCGGGATTCAGTAATTCTGTGCACAATGCGGCGGCGGGTGCGTTTTCAGTATTGACGAAAAACAAAAATCCATACACATCAATTGCGGCGGGTGTGCGAACATTGGAATCAGGTATAATGGCGGCATTGATTGCTGAAAAGCCTGTGTTATTTGTGTTCGCCGAAGAAAAATCACCAGAAATGTATGAACCATTTCTTGAAAAACCAGTTATGGCACATGCGCTGGCGTTTATGTTGACCAATGATGCGGCGCGTAAATTTGTATGGCAATCGGTTACAAAACAACAAGAACCGCTTTCGTTTGATATGATGGCGGAATTTTTGGAAAAAGGTGGTAAAATAACAACGGAATCTTGGGAACTAACGGATAAATGATACGCATTATTCGCAGTTTTCTGTGTATGCTATGCTTCGCAATATTTGGTGCGGGTGCATTAGGACTTGGGGGTATTGTTTTCCCGATAATGTTGTTTATATATCGCAGGCCCGCAACAAGACGGCGTATGTTGTCACAATCTATTCATTGGACATGGAAGTTTTTTGTTTGGTTAATGGCGGCGATGCGTCTTATATCTGTGCGGTGTGATGATATAAAGCAAATGAAGTCATTAAAGGGTCATATAATTGTTGCAAATCATCCGTCGCTGATAGATGTCGTGATTTTAATATCTTTGATTCCAAGATGTGTTTGCGTGGTGAAAAAAAGTTTGTTTCATAATATCTTTGTGAAAAAGGTAATACGCAATATTTATCTGTCAAATGATATGGGCGCGGATGAGTTTATCGCGCGTGGGTCGGAATTTTTGGATAATGGTTATAATATTATTGTCTTTCCCGAAGGTACGCGGACGGTTGCCGGCCGTAAAATAAGATTACATCGTGGTTTTGCGTATTTGCATTTGAAAACGGGATGTCCAATTTTGCCGATACATATTGAAAATACACCACCAATTTTGGGTAAAAAACAAAAGTGGTATGAAATGGGAACCAAGACATCGGTTTATACATTAAAACTGAAAGAAAAAATCGTTTATTCGCGGGCCGAAACCCAAACAGCGCGTGACGCTGCAATTGTCATTACAAATATTGCCGAAACGGCCATGTTTGAAGCATAAGCACTTGACATTAAATGCAAAGTTTTTTATTCTTGGGCTGTTGGTCAAATATAGGAATAAAATGCTATGAAAAGACAAGAACTTGAATCAGAAATCAAAGAGATAATTGTTTCAGCACTGGATTTAGAAGATGTTACCGCCGCGGATATTGTAACGGATGATGCACTGTTTGGTGATGGGTTGGGTTTGGATTCTATTGACGCGTTGGAATTGGGTATGGCGTTAAAAAAACGGTATGGCGTTGTTTTTTCTGCAGATAAAGAAGCAAACAAAGCATATTTTAAGTCGGTAGCGACATTGGCAGATTATATTGCAAAATCAACAGGTATGAATTTGGAGTAGCTAACCATGTATACAAAAGAACAAATTTTTAACGAAATATCAAACATTTTGATTAAGGATTTTGATTGCAAACCAGAAATAGTAAAACCAGATGCAAAATTGGTGGAAGATCTGGATTTGGATAGCATAGATGCCGTTGATTTGGTCGTACGTTTACAAAAGGTTATCAATGTTCGTGTAAAACCTGAAGATTTCAAGCAAATTTCCACATTACAGGATGTTGTTGATGCAATTGAAAAAATCGTCAATTCGGCCGATTAAGATACTTGGTGGATTGGTCGCAATTGCGTATCCGATTGCCGTATTTGTTGCGTTGCAACGCGGGTTTTCTGTGCGTATGTTGGGATTGATACTGGTGCTGGTCGCGGGATGCGCGATGGCAAGACGCAGAAATATATGGTTGGGTGTATGCGGTATTGTGTTGGCGTGTATGGCCGTAATTTCAGATAAAGATATATTTTTAAAATTGTATCCTGTTTTTATGAATGCCGCGGTTTGTTTTATGTTTGCGGTGTCGCTGCGCAGTGTGCCGTTGGTACAACGATTTGCAGAAAAGATGAAATATGAAATAACCGAAAAATCAAAACAATATGCACGTCGTGTAACAATTGCATGGGCGATTTTTATGGGGATAAACACGGTTGTTTCCTTGACCACAGTGTTTATGTCAAATTGGGTATGGACGCTTTATAATGGTTTGATTTCGTATTGTTTAATTGGGCTGATGATGGTAATAGAATATATTATACGCATGGGGGTAATTCATGAAAATAAGTGAAATTTTTTCATTGAATAATGATGCTGCCCTGTTTGTTGACGGTGCAAAAAATATTACGGTTTCGCAATTTGCCGCGGATGTCGCCCGATTTGCGAAGTATTTTTCGCAAATAGATTCTGATACGGTCATATTATATATTCCAAATAATTTTTATCTGTTTTGTGTTTGCTTTTTCGCATTGCTACAGGTGCATAAATCGGTTGCGTTGCCGGGGTTATTAACACCACAAAATGCGAAAGTGTATGCAGATTTAACAAATATAATTGTGACAGATTTATCTGATGAATATCCTGAATTTACCAAGGTCGTACCAAATGTATCGGATGATGTGGTTGATTGGGAATTTTCTGATTTTTCTGATGGAACGGTGTATTTCTTTACATCGGGGTCAACCGGTATGCCAAAACGCATCAAAAAAACAATTGCCATGTTACAGGCCGAGGTTGAATATCATATCCAATCACACGCATCGCAAATCGCACAAAATCCGGTTGTTGTCGCGTCCATTGCACCGCATCATATGTATGGTGTGCTGTGGCGGGTTTTATTCCCAATACTTGGCAAAATGTCTGTTGATATGGATATGATTTTTACCCCAGAAGAGTTGATAAATAAGCAGTCGCAATATGATAAAATATTGTTTATAACCACCCCATCATTCTTGGACAGCATAACGAAATATGGTGGGCAATATAAATTCGCGGCAAATTGTATTGGAATTTTCACTTCGGGCAGTTTATTGGCAACAAAAACATCGGAATCCGCGTGCGATATGTTTGGAACTTCGCCGTTTGAGGTGTTTGGCAGTACCGAAACAGGTGGCATTGCATATCGGCAACAACAAAAGAATATGAATTGGACCATATTTGATGCGGTTAATGTTTCGGTTCGTGATGGCTGTTTGGAAATAAGTTCACCATACGTATTTCAAAATCCATATTTAATGTCGGATGCGGTTGATATGATAGATGAACGCCATTTTAAATTACTTGGGCGCGCGGACAGAATTGTTAAAATCGCCGAAGAACGCGTTTCTTTGCCAGATATGGAAAAATGGTTGATGGATAACGAATATATCTCGCGCGCATATTGTTGTGCGATGCGTAAGGGTGTGCGCGAAATTATTGGATGTATGTTGGAACTAACAGATTTGGGTGCAACCAAAATTATTAGTGTTGGCCGACGCGTATTTGTGGAAGAACTGAAAAAATATTTGGCGGGTTTTGTCCCAAATGTTGTGTTGCCACGCTGTGTGCGCATTGTAAATCAGATTCCAACCAATGCCCAAGGCAAATTCGTGAAAAATGAGATTTTGGCGATGTTAAATTCACCTGTGGCCGAACCTATTGTACAAAATCTTACCAAGACGGATGCCCAGATAAACGCCGAATTAACTTTCCTTGGGGACAGTGCATATTTTGTTGGGCATTTCCCGAAATTCCCAATATTGCCGGGTGTTGTGCAAATGCATTTTGTTTTTCGGTTCATAAGGCAATTTTTTCATGTATCTGCACTGGCGTTTGATATTATAAAGTTAAAGTTTTCATCGCTGATTTTGCCAAATATAACAACACATTTTGAATTGGTACGAATATCTGAAAATGAATTTACATTTTGCTATTCACAAAATGGAAAATCATGTTCGGCGGGCAAAGTAGTTGTCAAAGGGGGCACAAATGTTTAATCCTGTGATAATTATTCCGTGTTATAATCATGCCGATGCGTTTAAGAATTTCGCCGTAAAAATTGCCAAGGTTGGTATACCAGTGATAGTTGTTGATGATGGTGGTGCGCCATCGCAGGCAAAAAAATTACAACAGATATGCGACGCGCATAATTTTAGATATATTCGTCAATCAATAAATGGTGGCAAAGGGCGCGCAATGAAAAGTGGGTTTAATGTGGCGTGTGAAAGTGGTTTTACACATGGTCTGCAAATAGATGCCGATGGGCAACATGATATTGCGGATATTACAAAGTTTTTTGAATTGGCGCAGAAAAATCCAGAATCTTTGATTGTGGGCAATCCAATTTATGACAATAGCGCACCGCGTGCGCGTCGTATTGGGCGCAAAATAACAGATTTTTGGGTGGCGATAGAAACACTGAACCGGCATATGCCTGATGCAATGTGCGGGATGCGCGTATACCCATTAAATAAAACGTGTGATGAAATGCGACATTTGCGGTTTTATCGTATGGGATTTGATATAGAAATTCTGGTTAAATTATATTGGGCGGGCGTGCAGATAATTGCGCAGCCGACACGCGTTATATATCCACCAAATGGGATATCTAATTTTAAAATGTTGCGTGATAATTTATACATATTCTTGCTGCACACATATTTGTGTGTAATAATGCCATTTGGGATGTGCAAAAGGATGCGAAACCATGGAAAAAGAAATTGAAATAATTGTGCCGTTTTATGATTTGGATCCCATGCAGGTTGTATGGCATGGAAACTATATAAAATATATGGAACGTGGGCGGTGTGCATTATTGTCAGATTGCAATATGATGTATCCAGATATGGAAAAATTGGGGTTTGCGTTTCCAGTGGTAACAATGCGTACAAAGCATATAAAACCTGCGGTGTTTAACCAAAAAATAATCGTAAAAACAACGCATGTTCCCGATGCAAACTTTTTGATATTTAAATACGAAATATTAGATGCGGCAACGCGTGCCAAATTATGTGTTGCCGAAACCAAACAAATGGCGGTTGATATGAAAACACATGAAAGTTGCTTTCAATTGCCAGAACCATTTTTAACAATATTCGGAGGGCTAAAATGAAAAAAATAATATTATTGTTGCTGTTGTTACCATTTGGTGCGTATGCAGATAATCTGGGTGCGATGGAACGTTTTGATACATTTGCCAAAAATCTTGGGACGGTGTCGGCATCGTTTGAACAAATGAAAATACTGCCAGAAACAACCAAACAGTTCGTTTCCACTGGTCGTGTGAAATTTAAGAAAGATGTCGGGTTTGTATGGATTCAAGATACACCAACAAAACAAAAATTCGTTTCCACCAAACAACAATATTGCGTTGATGGGATGGCCCAAGATTTACAATCATTACCGTATTTCTATTATGTTCGTGAAATTATAGATAGTGCGTTAAATGGCGATATTTCGGGTCTGCAGATGGTTTTCAATGTTGATTATTCGGAATATGGAAAAACACTGTGGCAAATGACGGTACGACCACGATTTACCGCGGTTGCAGATATATTGCAAGACGTTGTTATGTATGGCAGTACGACCGAATTAACCAAGGCCATTATAACATATAATGACGGTACAATTGTGATTATTCAATTCAAACCACAAAAGACAGAAATCCAAGATGAAATTGCGTGTTAAACGTGCGATTTTTGTTGGGGTTATTTGTGTGGCGGCAATGATATGCGCCATGGTGCGATGGCCTATGCATTTCCAAACAGATTTAACATCGTTGTTAAATATTGGGGCGGATGAAAATTGGCCAATTCAAAATATCACAGACAAATTTTCATCGGTTGTTAATATTGTTGTAAAATCAGCGAATCGTATGGACGGTGAAATTGTCGCACAGAAAATTCATGACGCGATAGTGTCTGAAGATTTTCCGGAATTAAATCTTTGGGTAAATGATTTGTCGCCACGTGCGGTTGTGTCGGTGGTTGGTAAATATCATAATGGTATGATTGGGGTAAATGACCGCAAATTATTGCAATCTGGGCAGTTCGCAGATTTAACACAAAATGCGCTACAAAAAATAGAAACATCTATGATGCCGAATTTGTTGCCATTGTCCCAAGATCCGTTTTTATTATTTACAAACTATATGTCGGAAATGGGTGGGGGCGGAACAAATTGGATACCACAGGGCAGTTTTTTGTGGCAATATCGTGCGCCGTATAATTTTTATATGATACCTGTATCAGTTAATGTTTCGGGAAATGCCGAATTGGTTAATAGTGTTGCGCACCTGCGGTCAGTTATTGCGGATGTTAAAACAGATAATGTTCAGGTATATATGGGTGGTGCGCCATTGCATACCGCCGAAATGTACCAGCATAGTAAGATTGAATTGGGTGTTATATCTGTTTTGGCACTGATAGCGGTTGTGATAATAAATTATCTGCTGTTCCGTCGAATGAAAACAATAATTCCAATTGGAATAAGTTTGGCGGTCGGGTATTTGGCGGGAACAATCGCGTTGTTTTTATGCTTTGGAGAACCGCATATTTTGGTGTTCGTTTTTGGAACATCGCTGATTGGATTGGGTATAGATTATGGTTTTCATTTTATGTGTGCCAAAAATGATGTGGGGGCGGTGCATAAAAATATTTTGCATTCATTGATAACAACGTTGATTTGTTTCGCACCGTTGGGTTTTGCATCAATTGGTCTGTTGCGACAAATATCTGTGTTTACGATAGTCGGTTTGCTTACAATATATGGGTTTATTAAATTATTTGTGCCGACAATTGCATCAGATATTCGGCGCGCGCATGCGGTGCGGTCGGCGCCCAAGAAATATCGGCCCTATATTATTTTTG
>JAEEQU010000093.1 GCA_016285415.1 Alphaproteobacteria bacterium
GTGAATTGAAGTAATAAAAAATCCCCAACAATGGGGATTTTTTGATTTAACCAACCAATTTGTGCCAAAGGCTTTTCTTTTTGCCTTTTGGGTTTTGGCGTTTGCGCGTGCGATGCGGTGCGTTCATTGTTGTCCGCTTTGCCTCGGTATGTTGCGCATTTTTCTTTTTCGCATCCGTTGACGGTGCATTCGCCATCAAGATTTCATCGGTTTTTGCCTGCTCTGGTGCGACACGTTGGATTGAATATTGGTCAATATTCATTAAACTGTCGTCACCGACAATCACAATTTCGGTTCCAAATTCATTTTCCATCGCATTTAATTCGGCACGTTTATGATTCAAGATATAAATTGCGATATCGGTTGGCACCGTCATAATTATCTTTTGCGCCGATTTTGCAAGCAATTTTTCCTGCAAATGACGGAACAGAATAATAGATGCGGTTTGAATGCTTGGTACTACGCCCGCCCCCATACAGTGTGGGCATGGAACATAGGACGATTCAATAAAACTGCTGCGCAATCTTTGACGTGACAGCATAAGAACCCCAAACGCGTTTATCTTGGCAACCTGGGTCCGAGCGCGGTCGTGTTTCATAACTTCGCGCATTTTCATTTCTAATTTACGATTATTGCGTTCTTCCTCCATATCGATAAAGTCAATCGCGACAATACCCGCCAAATCGCGCAGGCGTAATTGCAAGGCGATTTCTTCGGCGGCCTCTAAATTAGTGTTTAATGCGGTTTGTTCGATATCTTTTTCCTTAATCGCACGGGACGAATTGACATCAATTGTCACCATTGCTTCGGTCTGGTTGATAACCAATGAACCGCCGGACGGCAACTGAACATACGGACCATGCAGACCTTCTAACTGTTTTTCAACGCCCGCCTTGGTCATAAGTGGTACCGCAGTGTCTTTATATAAAACTAATTGCTTTCGCGGCGCACGACCATAAAGTTGCTGGAAATAAGTTTTTGCAGCATCGTATGCCTCTTCCCCTTGAATCGTTAGAACGTCGTCCTTGGACGACAAGAAGTCACGAACCACACGCCGCAACAGTGAATCTTCGGTGTGAATTGTCACCGGTGCAACCGATTCCAATGTCGTTTTACGAATATCATTCCATAAATTCACCAAATAATCATAATCCGCCGATATTTCCGCCGCCGATGCACCAAATGCCGCCGTGCGCAGCACAACCGTCATACCACGCGGTATTTTCAATGTGTGCAGAATTTCACGCAGACGCGCGCGTTCAGATTTATCAGAAATCTTTTTAGAAATACCATAACTGTTCCGTTTACGCGAATTTGGCATTAAAACCGCAAAACGACCCGCCAATGACAAATATGTTGTCATAGATGCGCCCTTTTGTCCGCGTTCTTCCTTGACCCCCTGGACCAACAAAATTTGCTTTGGCTTTATAACATCTTGAATTTTAAATTCACGGGCGCGTTTGGCGAATTCTTTGTTATCTTCGCCGGCGCTGTGATCGTCATAGTCGGCGACTTCGTCAACCTCGTCATCGGGGTCATCGTCATCATCAACGATATTTGCATGCGCCAATTCCAGCAATTTCTTTTTCTGTTCGGCGGTCACCTGGTAATAATCTGGATGAATTTCCGAAAACGGCAAGAACCCATTTTTACCCGTTCCATAATCAACAAACGCCGCCTGGAGTGATGGTTCCACCCGTATCACCTTGGCCAGATAGATATTACCCTTTATCTGGGGTTTGGTGGTGGTTTCAACATCAAAATCCGAGACACGATTATTGGCGGAGTCTACGACAACAACGCGCGTTTCCTCCGGGTGGACTGCGTCCACATATATCTTTTTTGACATTAAATAATCCTTTTGTGTTAAATGCATAACCGTGGGCAATAATCCGTCCCCGTGGGGCGTCCAAGCCCATGCCAAGGGATAGCGCAACGATAGTGAACAGCGCCACGCGGATTAGAGAAATAAGTGGTAACATAAACACCTTACATACACCCCATAGTTATACTTGCAGGGTATTCTAACATGTGCGAATATAATTCGCAAGGTATTTTATTTATCTGTGTCTTTATTCTTAGAATCGTGTGAAAAATGGGGCAGTTTCTGTTTGGCCTCTTCTATCCAACGGCGCATGCGCGCACGCAACCAACGTTCATAAACAAAGAACAGACCGCCGACCCCGATCAGTGGCAACACATAGTATATAATACGGTATGCCAATAATGCCCCAAAAATGCTTGCCTTGTCTGCGCCTTCGGGTAACGCCAATAGAAATACACTTTCAAAGACCCCGATACCACCAGGAACCTGGCTAAATACCCCAGTGGTTTGTGCCACAACAAACAACCCGATAAATGTTCCAAACGGCATATGCACAAATGGTATCATACAAAAATACAAAACCAAACCGGCCAAAACACTGTCCGTCATACCAAGCAATGTTTGCAAAAATGCCATTTTTGTTGATGGAATATCAAACTTTAACTGCCCTATTCTGATGCTTTTGTTACGGAAAAATACGGTTATTGCAAAATATGCCAATAATGCCGCCAAGCAGAATATAAATAATGTATTTAACCCAACAGACGCCCCAACAGATGTTGATATAATATCAGAAGGTATAAGGAAATATCCCACAACCGCGATTGCCGTCGCCCCAAGGAAATATGTAAATCCATTTATGGTTACAATCTTTACAATATCACCGCCACGAATACGCCAACGCGTGTAAAGCCGGTAACGAATTGCCCCACCACTAACCACCGCATGACCGGCATTATTACTGATTGCAAACCCCAGCATCCCAGCCAACATCCATTTCCACCAAGAAACCTTGCCACCGGCCCCAACATAATTCAGTGCCAAACAATCATACAATGCCAATGCGACATAGCCCGCCAAACACGCAAACGATGCCGCCACCAAATTTATTAATGGAATATCCAACAATGCGCGCACAATATCATGAAAAGAATAACTCCGCAATTGCCACCAAAGCATAAAGGCGGCCAAACAAAAGAATACTATCCCAGAATACCCTAGTAATTTTTTAAACGCTTTCTTGGTTTTTGTTGACATAAAATCCTTCTTGCAGGACTTTAGCATAACACTATCAAATAAAAAATGCAAG
>JAEEQU010000015.1 GCA_016285415.1 Alphaproteobacteria bacterium
CGTGTTGGCCGACAAAGTGAAACTTGATTTGCCGGAAACATTGGTTGAACAAGAATTGGATATGGCGCGTCATGAACACGAACATCACCATGAACACTGTGATGGTAAATGTGGCGATGATTGCAAATTTGACGAAAAGAAAGAGCGCAAGGAAGCGGAACGCCGCGTGAAATTGGGTCTGATTTTGGCAGAATGGGGCACACAAAACAAAGTTGAAGTTACCCGCGATGATATGCAAAATGCTATCTGGGCCGAAGCATCACGTTATCCGGATCCAAAACAGGTGTTTGAATTCTATAACAAAAATCAAAATGCATTAACAATGTTGCGTGGTATGATTTTTGAACGCAAGGCATTGGATGCGATGCTGACGCATGTTAAAACCAAAGAAAAATCTGTTAAACCAACGGAATTGTTTGAACAGGCCAAAGCAAAATAAAAAATTGCACATCAAAAATTAAACCGCCCATAGAGTAGGGCGGTTTTTCTTATTTTTCATAAAATCCTATGGTTGATCAGGGCACTGTGCGGTACTGGTTATGGTAAATATCCCTGTTTCATCTTGATATCGTTGTGACATATTCAATGCGGTGCATGCCGATGCACTGGTCGCGCCATCTTGATTTGTCATGGTACCAATCGGACAATGTTGCACATAATCGTCAATGGCCGCCTGACCCGTGGGCAACGAAAAATTGATAAATTTGCTGGTGTCTGTATAATATGGCGCACTTACTTGTTCTGCACACTCCGTAACCCCCCAACTGCCATTATGGTCTGGTCTAAGATAAATACCATTTGATACAGCCGGCTGTATCTTTGGTATATAACCCGCTTTGCACTTACTGCAATATTCCCAATCAAAAGAATACCTAACCGCAGAATCCACTTCGGTTGTGCTGTACCTGTGGGCTTCTAATACATGATGCCTTGCATTTGCACTTTTACAATGCAACTCCGCAACAGGTGGGGATTCGTGAGACGTCAAATCCCGATTTGTAAACTCACAACTGCAATTTTTGGTGTCCCATGCACTTTTATCTGGCTGCCACGTTGCCTCGCCAACTTGCGTGTTCTGCTCACAATTCCACCCTATTGCAAAATGATCTATACTAAAAATACTGCATGGCACCGTATTTGGTTGACAGATATCTTTGCGATACCCTTCCAGGTGGCAACCACTGGTCACCTTATAGGTAATTGCACCGTTGCTGGTATTACATAATTCATACTTCGTACAACCACTGCTACTTGGACATCCATCTGCACCCGTGATAACTTTACACTTTTGATTGTTTCCACCAATACCATTGGGGCATTCATTATAATCCTGACACCACGGATGACAACCCGTATCACCAACAGGATCCGGACAATAATCAACTCTTCCCCAACCATCGCTGGTCTGTCCAGATGGACACGACACACATTCACATTCCGTACAGTGGCCAGAAAATGGATCTTCGCCACATTCATAATACTGTCCCACTGGGCACGTTGCTGCAAATGCCACACAGTGCACAAACACACCACACACCGCCACAACAACCATACGGCGAAGCATTAAAAATTTATTTGCAATCAACAACACTTTTTCCTTCCTGCACAAAAATCATAGCATTATACTAAAACCAACTGCAAGTATAATTTTGGTTGAAATATTGAAAAGTTTCTAGTGTTTCATAAAAATCAGAGCAAAACAGGGTAAAAACCGTTATTTTTGTTCAAAAATCGCCGCAAACCCGCAGAAATCCGCCATTTTTTAATTTTTTCGGTCAGAGCAGGGCGGTTTTCGCATTTTTTAGCCACATCTTAGGCCCAAATCGCCGGAAACCGAAGTTCATCAACCCGATAAAAACGCCCAAGAACATCATAATCACAAAAAAAACGTTGTGCCAAGGATGACACAACATAAAGAAAAATTATCAAACAAAAAAAATGCATGATGGCGCAAAAGCGAAAACAAATTTTACATATCGTGATTTCCAAAGAATAGCGAGCAAATTTTATTTCGTTGTATATTTATATGTCCATCGCGCTAATAGCGAGCAAATTTCATCCAAGCATATATTTATAGGTTCAGCGCGCCAATAGCAAAACACCAAACAACAGAGAAGGCCATCCATTACAAAAAAGAGCACCACCGCATCAGCGCCGCACACCACAACCACCACCATTATAATTGATATTTTCATTCTTATCCCATTATTAGTATCGTCATTGTCGATCATTCTTATCCCATTCCCATTCATAAGATTTCCCGTTCTTAACACCCTAAACTATACATAATATATATTATGCGCCTTTGATATTACTCTAAATAGACGCCCAACCTGCCGGTTATAAAGCCAGATATTTAATATGTACACAAATATAAATTTTTATTGTTTTATATACCCTGGTCCATCACCATGTGGCGTCACCTGTCCCATAAAAAGATATAAATTTTTAATTTTTATTTAACATGTTTTTAAGTAAAAAACTTGCCGATTTTGCCACAAAAATCCGCCAAATTTTGTATCCAGCACCGCAAAATCACTATACCGCCCTATTTCCTTAAAAACGCTATTAACATCCGCGCCTAACAACCCGTTTTTACTTTATTATTTTAATTTCTGATTTTTGCGAATTTTTGGTGATTTTTGGCGGATTTTCGCCATTTTTTAACCGTTTTTGGCATAAAAATGGCCACATAAGTGGTCATTTTATAATTCCATAAAAAGCACCCGGTTTTAGTGATTTTGACCTATTCCATTGCGGCAAGACGTTCCAGTTGATCGGCCGCAATTAGTGCATCAATCATTTCATCTAAACCTTCACCCCCCGCCAAGATATCATCCAGTTTATACAGGGTTAATTTGATACGATGATCGGTAACACGCTGTTCTGGGAAATTATAAGTACGGATTTTTTCACTGCGATCCCCTGACCCGACCATACTGCGCCGTGACGATGTACGCGCCGCATCTTGTTCCATACGCTCTTTTTCGTATAATTTGGAACGCAGAACCGCCATGGCCGTCGCCTTGTTTTGAATCTGGCTGCGTTCATTTTGGCATGTAACCACAATACCTGTCGGGAAATGCGTAATACGAACCGCACTATCGGTTTTATTAACGTGCTGGCCACCTGCCCCAGATGCACGAAAAACGTCTATGCGGATATCTTTTTCTTCAATTGCGATATCTATATCTTGTGCCTCTGGCATAACCGCAACAGAAACCGCACTGGTATGAATACGACCGCCCGCTTCGGTTTCTGGAACGCGCTGAACACGATGGATGCCCGATTCAAACTTCATACGTGCATAAACGCCATCGCCCTCTATTCTGAATATAACTTCTTTATATCCATGTAACGAAGTGGCATTTTCTTCCACCATTTCAATCTTCCAGCCATGCCGCATAGCATAAGATTTATATTGATTAAATAAATCGCCCGCAAACAACGCAGATTCTTCGCCACCAACCCCTGCGCGAATTTCCATAATCGCACTATTATCGTCCGCATCATCACGCGGCAACAAGGCAATTTGTAACCGTTTTTCTATATCAGGCAAGACATGTTTCAAATTTTCCAATTGTTCCGCCGCAATGTCACGCAATTCTGGATCATGTTGCATTTCGGTTGCATCGGCGATACCCTGCTTTGTCTGAAAATATTCATCAACCAATGGTAAAATTTCCGCCAAATGCGAATATTCTTTGGAAAGTTTGGTCAATTCCGCACCCGACACATCCCCCGAATTCATTTGCATCTGAATATCGTCAGCACGCTTTTTTATATCCAAAAGTTTCTGATCAATTACCATTTTACACGTTCCCCCGCACCAATTTTATTGCATCACCAAGCGGCAAAGTTTGTTGTTGACCGGTCTTCATATCTTTTACGGCCACAACCTTATTTTTTACTTCATCTTCGCCAATTATCATACTGTATTTAGCCAATATTTTATCAGAATATTCAATCTGACTTTTGAACTTTTTATCGGTATCTAAATACGCCACAGATGGTATTTTTTCATCACGCAAGGTGTTTAAAACAGACATCGCATACGGCAAATTGTCATCACCCATTACAAGCACCGTAACATCAATAGATTTTTCCCATTTGCTTAAATCTATTTTGCCCATTTCCATTAACGCGACCAATAAACGCGACACCCCTATTGAAGCCCCAACACCAACAATTTTGGTCTTTGAAAACTTTGATGCCAGATTTTCATAGCGACCGCCCCCACCCACTGCGGGCAGTTCTGGATAATCTATGGAAAAGAATTCAAACACAATTCCCGTATAATATGAATGACCACGCATAATGGAAACATCTATTTCTGCGTTTTTTACCCCCATTGCATCCAGCAATGACATAAATTTGTCCATTTCTGATATCGCGGCATCCAATTCCGCACTTTTACCCATAAATGAACGATAACCATTTGTAAACACAGAATTTATTTCTTTCGCAGCATTTTCGCCAACAGTTTCAATTAAACCATCCACGAAGTCAGAAATCTTGTCGCGTTTATCAATTAGCACAAATGCATCACGCGCTTGAGCTTCGTTCAAATTCAAGTATGCAAACATAGCGTTCCAGAAACGACGATTTCCAATTTTTACTTTTACCGACCCGACGATATCCGCAACAGATTCATAAACCCGGACAAGTGTTGATACAATTTCTGCATCGTAATTCAACGACAAATTCTGAATTCCCAGAATATCTATATCCAATTGCCAAAACTCGCGATAGCGACCACGCTGGGGTCTTTCGCCGCGATAATTGCGCGCAAATTGATATGTGTAAAATGGAAATGTCAAATCGTTCATATGTCCTGCGACAAAACGCGACAAACCGACCGTCCCATCATAGCGCAACCCCATCTTAGTATCGCCTTTTTGGAACAGAAAGATTTGTGTTTCAATTTCATCCCAATTATCTTTGTCTGTTAAAACCTCGGCCCGTTCAATTGCCGGCAAATCAAGACGCGAATAGCCACAGGTCCGCAAAACATTCTGCATACGGCGCGTACACTCGTCAAAACAACGCTGCTGCGCCGGCAATAATTCTATAAATCCTGATAAAGGTTTTGTTGGTTTTAGATCCATTTTATTTTCCTATTTTGTTTAAACCGTTAAACCTGTTGTATCACCATGTGTGATACAGCCCAATATGTGAAATTATAGACAGCTAGAAACATACGCCCGCGTGGGCGTGGTGAACGACGAAAAAGATCCGTTTTGCAATAATCATGGCCACATTATACACAAAACGGTTTGTATTTTCAATATTTTTTTGCTTTATTTTTCAATTGTACGACGTAATCGCAGTAATTTGAAAAACATATACACATCTGATACCGCGTACAGCAATAAATATATCGCCACACACCATACCAATATTCCTGCGGCCAAATTTGGTAAAAACAGTAATATCACCGATATAGCCGTCATTCCAACAGCCCCCCACATATCTATCCAATAGTGTTCAAAACCTATGCGTATCATATTCAACGCAAAAAATAGCATCCGCAACGCGATTAACAAAAACATCACTATAAAGACATAAATCATGCCCATTGTTGCCCCGCGCGGATAGACGCAAAACACAATTCCCAAAACCATGGTAACAAACCCAAAGAACACATCAAAGGCCCCTATTCCGAACCCAAGGTTTGACACAAACACCATACTGATACGATACAGCCCAAAAACAATAAACACACCACCAATAACAAATGTCATCGCATTTAATACTTCTATTGGGCGCATCATCAGGAAAAACGCCACAACGGTAAACAACAGTGCTTCGCCCAGTAACAGTGGCACCATATTACGATATATATTATCTATCAAATGCCCAAATTTGCTTAACCGTTCCGCACGTGTAAGTTTTGTTGCCATATTTGTTGCCCTTTCCTTTTGATTATATTATGTCAGAATTTACTGTCATTTGCAATGCGAATAAAAGCACATAAAAATCTTTGTTGCAAGATTAAAAAATCACAATTATAGTTCATATTATGACGAATTATACCGATGCACATTGTCATATAATACCGTCTGCACCCTGCCCGGAAATGCTGGCGGGGTGTATATGCAATGCGACAACCCAATCAGAATGGGAAAAATTTTGTGCCACATCCGACGATAAAACATTTGCCTGTATCGGCATCCACCCATGGCAGATTGAAACCATAACACCAAATTGGGCCAACGAACTATATAATACATTGGTGAACAATCCATGTTTAATGGTTGGCGAAATTGGAATGGATAAATATCATGCAGACCTGGATACCCAGGCGGAAATTTTTATCACACAATTAAAAATTGCATCCGAATTAAATCGCCCTGCACATATACATTGTGTTGGCGCATGGGATAAATTATTGCATATATTCAAAGAGTTATCAAAATCTATGCCGCCATTAATAGTGGCACACGCATTTAACGATGACCCGGGGTTAATATCACAAATTGCCGATAAATATAATGTATATTTCTCGTATTCCGCCCCCCAAGATACCAAATCAGAAAACCGTATTTTGCAAACACCGCCCACACGATTATTAACCGAAAGTGATGCATACGATGGCGACACCGCCGTCCAAAAAATTGAAGATGCGGTAAATGCAATCGCAACATTGACCGATCAAGGCGCAGCGGAATGCGCCGAACAAATATATCAAAATTTTCAAAAGGTTATAAGTTATGTCCGACCAATTGACTAGATGTCGCATGCTTTTTGGCGACGAAAAAATAAAAAAATTACAAAACGCAACAGTGATGGTCGTTGGATGTGGTGCCGTTGGTTCTTTCGCAACCGAAGCATTGGCACGAACAGGTATCGGAAATATAATTGTAATAGATTTTGATACGGTTGAAGAATCAAATATAAACCGTCAATTGATTGCGACACATTTAACATTAGGACGCAAGAAAACAGATATTATTCGGGAACGAATTGCCGATATAAACCCAAACATAAAAGTAACCGCGTTGGACATTTTCTTTGATGAAAATACCACCCTGCCCGTGCGACCAGATTTTGTAATTGATGCCATAGATACCGTACCATCAAAAATCGCACTTTATCGTTGGTGCCACAAAAATGATATCCCATTTATATCTTCTATGGGGGCGGCGCGCAAAACAGATCCGACAAAAATCAAGATAGACAAAATATCAAAAACTTTTGCATGTCCATTGGCATCGCGTATTCGCAGAATTGTTCGCGATGAAAAAATGCCCGATTTTCCAGTGGTGTTTTCAACCGAAATGCCGACCGGCGAAATAGATACAGGAAAAAGTTTTGGTTCTATAATTACCGTTACCGGCACATTTGGATTACTTATGGCAAATTATACAATCCAGAAAATAATCGCTTAAAAAAACGCCCAAGTGGGCGTTTTATTTTATACTAATGCCCGATATTCTGTTGGGGAAGATACTGTTTCAATACATTTGCAAGATTTGTTTCTGCTCTTTCAACATTTACCAATGCATCTTTGATATCACCAAAAGTTTGTTTCAATTCCCCTAACCGCTGGTCCAACCTTTCGTATTCTTCTTTTGCTTTTAGATATTCTATTTCTGCGGTCTGATAATCTTTGGTGGCTAATTCTATCAAACCCATCAAGTGTTCCAAATAGGTTACGACCGCCCTTACATCAGCCATACTAAATGCAGGGATGTTTGCTTCTGGGGATTTTTGTACTTGGGGCGATGATGCCACGGGCGCAGATGGCACAACCTTTTCTTCAATTTTATGCGCATTTTCTTCTTCCGCAACAACAACCGGGGCAACGATCGCTTCGGGCGCCTGTGTTTCGTTTGGAATCTCTGTAATATTGGGTTCCTGGGCCACGGGTTGTGGTTCAACAACCGTCACAACATTATCCGCCACTGGTGCCGGCTCTTCCGTCTTTTTCCTTTTACGTTTATCGTATGAATTAAGGAAAGCTCTAAGTTCACCGACATGTCCTGATCTGAACCAGCCAAACGAACTTTTACCTTTTTTCACAAACCAAGACCTAACTTTGTCTTGTTCGCCTTCTGTGGCCCGGCCCAAACATGTGATAATTTTATTACGAAGCACCTCGCGATTTGTATACCCCATAATTTGAGCCAACGCCCCGAAAAGAATCAATAAATTTTCATCTTGATCGTCTTGGGTTTGTTGTATAACGCCATCTTTTGTTTTTGGTGTCACAACAGGTTGTTGTGGTGCAAGTTTAGTATCATCATTTTCCTTTTTGGGCGGACATACCAATACTTTTAACTTTTCAAAATATGTCGAATCAAAATACAGTGCTGTTCCACGTTTTTCAAACCATCCCTCTATCATTTTTCTATCACCGGGATGTTTTTTTAGGTATTGCGATTTCACCATTGAAAAGTTTGATATTTTCAGCTCTTTTTGCAATTTTTGTACAGACCACAATTCTTTGCCATCAAATGTTTTAAGAATTTCTGAACGCCGCTTATTATCTTTTTGCATAGGAGTCAGCCCAGCAGTATCTTGCACAACTGTCTTTTTGGCCTTTACAGTTTTTTCTTTCTTTGGTGGGCACATCAGTTCTTGTAATTTCGAAAAATTTTCTGATTTGAAATATGATACCTTGCCCCGTTTTTCAAACCAACGTTCTATTATACCCCTGCTGTCAGGATGATTTTTTATATAATACGCTTTTTTAACCGGGAAATGCTTGATACCCAACTTTTCTTCTAATTTAGATATCGACCACAATTCTTTACCATCTTCGGTTGTAATAGTATCAGAATACACTTTTTGTTTTTCTTTTGGCGAAACTTTAACAAGATTTGACGGGGAAACCACAACAGTTGTGTCTTTTCTTGGACGACCGCGTCCCTTTTTATTTCTAAGATGTTCTATATATGCATCATCTATTATCGGGAAATCAGATTTCTGTTTTTTAGGTTCTTCCAGCTTTTTCTTAGGGATTACTTTTTGTTCTTGCCACACACTTTTATCATATGGCACTTCCAGCAATTGCGCCCAATCTTTCAATTCTTCGGTAACAATTTCCCATCTTTCTGCGACCAACAGCGCACATTCAGCCGCATTACGATTACAAAGATTCAATTGTTTCTCATCAGATTGTAAATTCCAAGTTGTTTTACTATTTCGTGCTTTTTCCATGCTCAATTTACGTTCGGCTTCGGCTGCTTTGACATCTGGTTTCGGATGTTTTACGGCCACCGCCAATGCCTTTTTCAACAGTTCTTGCTGCGCTGCGGACATCTGATTCAATACAGACATATGATCCATTGGACGCACACCGGCCAATAATAAATGTAAAAGATAATCGCACTTGCCCCATTTACAAGTTCTTTGCACTATTGATGCCACAAGTTCAATTTGAGAATCTAAAAGAACCCGTGCACCCAATGAATTTCTGTCTCTTACCACGGAAATGCAACTGTATATAAATCCGGCTGTTTCTTTGTATCTATCAGTCCCCGATGCTTCGTATGCCATGTTGTCCCCTATTTGTTAACATCTGGTTGTTTATAACACACAACATTTTGTTTGTCTAGTATTTTATATGAAAAAACCGCCCATTTGGGCGGTTTTATACAAGAACAAATACTGATTTTATTTGCTTGCTTCTTTGGCATCAGCCAACAGCTTACTTATGACATCTGATGCTTGGCGTTTTTGTGCCTCGGCCTGTTTTAACATTTTGTCAGCTTCTTGGAACTGACTTAACGCTTTTTGGGCGTCATCAATTTTTTTCGTCAGATTTTCCCGCTCTTCGGCAACCTTAACCAACTTTTTGTTTGCTTCAAGCATAGTATCCAAGAACGGTGCACGTTTTACAGGATCGTCTTTCACTGCATCTGATGCAGTTTGCGCTTCGGCGTATTCCTGTTGAATGTGTCCATAACGTTCAGACGCATCTTGCAGCATTTCAACCCATTTTGCCAACCGCTTTTCCAACGCCTTAACGCCGGCCATACCACCGATACTCGCCGGCTGTTTTTTGGTTGATTTTTGCGCACGTTTTTTGCCTTTCGCGTGTCCTTTGCGCTTTGGTGATGGCTTATCAGAAGTTTTTTCTTCCGCTACATCTTCCACAGGGACTTCTTCAATCATTGCTTCTGGCAATATTTCGGTTTTTTGTGCGCTTTTTCTGTTATAGTGCTTTATCAGATTTAACAATGCCTGAAAATCATTAAAGTATTCTGGTTTAAATCTACCATTGATGAAATATCCGTTCACTGTGTCGCGGTATTCAGGATGTGTCTTTAACAGATAATGTTTGCGTCTGTTCAGTTGCGTCTTGGTCAGCCCCAGATGATTGGCCAATTCTTGATAAGACCACAATTCTGTTTTTCCAACTTCTTCTTTTTTTATATCTGCCTTGTTAGATTTCGCGGGGCCATTTTGTTTTGCTTTGGCCTGCTGAAATTCGGCAACTTTATCGCTCCACTTTTGCAATTCTGCAACAATGGTATCCCAATAACACCACACATTGACATGAATAATGGCTATTTTGCGTCTCATTTCTTCTTCTGGTGTAGCAACATTACTAAACGGGTTGTCTTCTGGTAATTCGGCAACAAGTCCCAAAGATCCTTCGTATTCTGGAATGGGATGTTTTTTAACACCTGCTATCAATTTATTTAACGCGTCCACATCCGATTTAGATAATCTTTTTATGATACTCAACGGATTTTCGTTACGAAATATGTACAATATCGCATGCAAAGCATAGCGGCATCTAACAGAGACTGTGGCTTGAATGTTGCGCATATTATCCGCAAAATAATTTTTTAAATCCAAAAAAGCATATCTGTCATCTTCATGAAACGCCTTAAATAACAGATCTATAAACTTTGGGGATTCTTTATTGGCCAACTCTTCTATGGTCTTTTGAATCTCTAAAGTATTATGTTTTTTTGCCATATTTTAACCTCTTTGTTCTTGTACGCAATATTTATAGCACTTAAAATTCTTTTGTCAAGTATTTTGTTAAAAATAAATATCACGAAAATTTCCGGACTTTTTATAAATTTTGTTTTAAAACAGCCATAATTTATGGACGATTGCGCCCTATTTCGCCCTAGTGGCTACGAATATTTACAAATTTGCTTAGGTTATCTGCCGATAAACAAATGTTTTTCACCCCTGCCCCACGCATCGTGTCCAACACAGAATCATAGTTTGCCTCGATACGCGCAATATCATGTGCATCATCACTTAAAATGGCCGTTGCACCGGATAATTCCGCCAAAATTTCTGGTTTTAATGTGTAATGCTTGTTGTTTATTAATGCCGTATTCAATTCTACCGGCACAGAATTCATCTTTAGCGCATGCAACGCCGCCGTTTCCATATTTGTATCAGACACCCCAACCTTTTGTGGCAAATCAAAATGTGCAATCCAATTAAATTGAAAACCCATATTGCGCCAATCAAATTCCGCCAACTGCATAAGGTTTTGATAGTATTCGCGCAATAAACGCCTTGATTCTGGTGCAGGCGCCGTTTTGATATCATGAACATTTAATATACCATTTTCGCCACGATCTATGAAATGCATGGCACCGATTACATAATCTGGACACAGTCGTCGCACCGCATAATTTACGACATCCCGCCAACCACCATATTTGAACCAGTCCATTTCCATGCCACACAAAATATTCATATCTGGATATTGGGAACGCAATGCGCGGACTTCGTCATAATGACGCGCAAACTTTTCAATAGAAGTTTCTATATTATCAGAATATATCCCGCTATATCCACCGCGCACCGCATATTCATACATTTTTGATTTTTTAATATACGGATGCACAATAAAATGATTTGAAATTCCAAATGTTTTAATTCCGCGCACATTTGCGGTCGCGACCATATCGGCCACACTATTACGTCCATCAAAACCGATGGTATGCGTATGCAGGGAATAATCTATTTTTTTATCAATCAACATTTTAATCTCGTACTTTTTTATTTTGACATATGATGATATGAAATAAAATCATTTTTTCAAAGTTAAAATTTACTTGCACCAAATAAAACAAAATGTTAGAATATTTGTTGCAAAAGGAAGGAAGTAAAAAATTACTATCAAACATGTTGTTATTTCTATGGTTATGAATTGCCTGGTATTATATGGCGCCATGGCATCTGTCACACTTTACTACGAAAGAAACCAGCAGTGTGATGGTTTTTATCTGACTATTCCAAAATCCGGATGTGGTACCACGGCTGACAAGGCAACCAGAATAACCGTTCCGACAACACTAAATGGCGAATTTGATGGGTACTATTTAAATGGGACCAAGGTTGTGAATTCAACGGGGGAAATTATATCAACACCACGCAATTTATCTGATGCGGGAATTTCATTGGCACAAATATCCAACGTTACACCAAAATATACATGTAACGATGGATACGAAGAATCTAATGGCACATGCAGCCCACGTGATACTGGTGGTGGGACCACGGGTAATAGATATATCTCTGTCAAATGCAACGATGGGACCCCAGATCCAGAATGGATGCCAATTAGCGCGGGTGTTCCAACGCGAATCCCATCTCATACGATATGCACAAACTATGCGAATAACAGTAATTATCGCTTTGATGGATGGCAATGGAAAACCACAACTTTCCAAGACGGCGAAACCGTGACATTTAATGAGGCAGATTTTTCATCTTCTGGGTTTATAACATTGCGCGCACAATGGACGGGTGCAACCAATTTGAACAGTGCGACAACACGTGCCGATTGTGAATACCTTGGCGGGCACTGGTGTGGTCGGGCATATGGTGGTTGGTCACCTGCCACAGAAACAACATACGCATGTTATGATAATGCAAGTGCCGCAAACCTTTGTTGCTATGGAACGCCACAAAATTGCACATACTGGCAATGTAATAATATGGGATATTACTGGAACACTCAGGAAAACGCACCCGCGACGAATTTTGAATACAAACTATGTCAAACAGAAAACACAAACAGAATTGGATTAAAAAGTGGCAGACAATATTTTGTAGCTCTTCATGCATGGACAGTACTAGAAAGTGGTTTTTCTGGTCACAGGGATGCCAATAACCCAAACAGCAATTTCATTTATGTAGATACAGATCAGTTTTGTGTCGCAGATAATAGATGCTTCCCGACAAGACGCACCAAATTATACAAAATACAAACTCGGTATCTTGCCACAGATATTTATGGTGGTTATGAATTTGGCGGATATTATACCGGCGAAAATTGTACTGGAACCAAATGCATTGACAAAGATGGAAATATATTACCTGTTGCCTGTAATGACACAGTTTACGAATGTTGGCACGAATTAAATAATGAAGAACCCGCCGAAGGTGTCACAAAACTGTATTTTGGCTCATGTGATGCCGTGCCACGTTGCTGGGAATTTCAAAGCGTTCCAGAAAACGATCCGCGTTATCATGGGACATGGTATGGGCCGCTATATACAATTGATGGGAAAACACTGTACACGGATAAAGATGCCACCCAAGTCGCAGAATACATACCAAAGAATAGTGGATCCTCCACAACTTGGTATTACCGTTTAGCAGGTGTGGGCTATACTGATCATAAATTTCCAACCAGCCCCGGAAACAGTTTTACACAAATGCGTTTTGGTGAAAAACAGAACAGATTATTACTGTTCCCTGGGCCGGCGAGTTACCCACAGAATGTGACATTGTCACGTGATTGTGGCACAGGCGAACTTTACACTGGGTGCGCGTCTTATGGACTTGAACAACGCCAAATATACAAAGGAATTTATGCAACCCTAACACATTCCGCACACGAGGAGAACCATAGTACATATGGATGTTTCTGTCATAAAAATACCAAACTCCCATGTGGTTGGCGAACCCAATCTGGCGATGTTATTACAGGAACCGGACAAAAGGTTGGCCCATGGACGACATCACAAACACTGACCGCAGTGTATGAATGTAATTAACCTTAACCCGATACATGACAACTACCTATAAATTCAAAGACATATACATTTATGTGTAATTGCCAAAATATAACTTGCGTTTAATAAAATTTAGTATATAATATGGGGCGTTCGGGGCGTAGCTCAGTCTGGTAGAGTACTTGGTTTGGGACCAAGGTGTCGAAGGTTCGAATCCTTTCGCCCCGACCAGAAGATTTAAATCGGCTTTATGCCGATTTTAATTTTTTATACCCCTATAAAAACAATTGCGTATCACGGCTATCGGCTGTTTGAACCGCCTTTTCTATATTCTTTTGACTAGATACGACATACACCGTATTTTTGGTACGTGTTACCGCCGTATACAAAATTTGGCGGTTCAATAGCGGACTATTTTCAGATTCTGGCAAAAATACCAAAACATTATGATATTCAGACCCTTGGGATTTATGTATCGTAATTGCATACGCCGCATCAACCGCATCGGTCGGCAGTAAATACAGTGGATAGAACATATAATTTCCAATACGGAATATTATGCCATTGCCTGCCTGATTACTTTTATTGGCAACATCTTCACGCCGTATCATCATATATTTCTTGCCGTTTAATAATACAATAATACCAATGTCCCCATTACTTAAATCATAAAGATTCTGATTTTTTGTCACAATAATTTGTTCACCCACAAAGAAATTACCAGAACTATCAATATCTGGATGTTTCGCCTTAATATATTCGCAAATTGTGTTGTTAATGCGTTTCGTGCCGCGTATTCCATGGTTTTCGGCACAAAGAATCTTGGCGTACCCTATGCGCTGCCAAATTGCGTCCAGTGTTTGTTCCGATACCGTTGATTGATTGGATATATCTGAATATACTTTATTATATTCTGCATCACTTTCATAAAATTTATAATACCAATTAATTACCGCCGATTGTATTGCGCTTTCTTCGGATAATCGTAGGCATTTCACAATATTAGATTTTTCCGCGTCCACAATATCGGGCAAATTCAATTTATCCAACCATTCAGTTTTTGGTTTTTCTGATTTTCCTTCTGTTTGAATCCAATCTTTAAATTTAAATACATCTGTATTTTCTGCCCCTGCTAAGCGGAAGTTTTTGGTCAATTCTATTACGCAATCTTTGCGTTTCTGCGTTAATTCACTGAATACCGCGCCTGGCTGAACCGGCGGCAATTGATCTTTATCGCCAAGTAAGAAAACACGCGCATTTGCCGGCTGCTTAATTACATTCAGTAATTTTGCAAATAATTCCACATCTATCATACTGGCTTCATCAATGACAAAGATAGAATCCGACGGAAATTGCTTTATTTCATGAGCATTGACATTGGACATGCCCAGCAATTTATGAATTGTTAGCGGTTGAACATCTGATATAATTTTATATGCTCTTTCTTGCCTTAATTCAGGTTTCATCTTATTCAAAGAATCCATTATGCTTTCTTTGATTCGCTTTGCCGCCTTGCCGCTGAATGCCGCCATATATACAGAATATTTCTTATCTGCATTTTCTTTCTTGGACAACAATTCCCACAATAAATTACATATAACCGTTGTTTTACCCGTTCCTGGACCGCCTGTTATAATCAGATTCTTTGGTGTTACACCACCCTGCTTCGTCGACGCGCCATCACGTTCAATTGGCAAATTGGCGTATATGATTGCGTCTGCCTGTTCGTCCGATGGGGCACGATTTTCTGTGTTCATTGTTTGATATTTATTTTTTATATATTCTCTATCTGCCGACGCAATTTTGACCTTGGGCACCGCTGGAAATAATGTATTTATTCCATCTTCTACATCTTGTTTTGCGCTAAAAAATCTTTCTGTAAACAACCAATTTTTATACACTACAAACATATCATTACGATATATTTCATCGGTTTTATAATTGCCATCTGTCGCGAAATAATCTTTGACCGCAGAAATACCATTTTCTATGATTTTATCATATAATTCCGCGTCATACTCTTGGTGCACCCCTGCTAATTTCTGCACCCATTTATTTTTTAATGTTGCATCATCCAACGAAATGCAAATATTCCCATCATCTATCAAGGCAAAAAACAGCCCAAAAAATTTTAATAAATCATCAGACATGCCGTATTCGGATTTCAGCATAATCAAAACCCATTTCCAAATATCAGAAATCGCTTTTATAGATTTTAATGATTCAAAAAACTGTAAATAACTATCGTTCATCATCATTCCCTTTGATTATACTTTAAAACTTTCAAATGCATCGCTTAATTTTTTATAATTCTGCCATGTGTGTGGGTATATTCCATTACCTGTTCCGGCGTTACATCCACGAACAAAGACATAATATACGCCCCCAAAATGCTGATTAAATATCTGTTCCGGCGTCTTGTCGGGATAAAACTGCCTAAGCCATTGAATCAAACAATATGAATACA
>JAEEQU010000016.1 GCA_016285415.1 Alphaproteobacteria bacterium
GTGGCTCCTTGCCAAATATCATTCATATAAAACTCCTTTTGTTAAATAAAAAAAGCCCGCACATCGGGCCCCGCAAAATTTGAAAATTTTGTGGGTGATATATGTGCAGCACCAATACGAGAATACACAATTAGAAAAATCATAAAAACGGGGTTTTTGTTCCCACGAGTTTTTATAGATTTTTATTATTGTGTATCGAGGCGCACCCACTCCCACCAAAAGATACACCGCACTTCAAAAGTGCGGTTTTCTTTTAGATTTCTAATACTTTTGAAGGTTCGAAGAAAGCAAATCTAAAAAACAACGTTTTTTATCAACTTTCTAACAATCCGGATTCCCAATTTTTTATTTGTAATATAACAACTTCTGTGGAACAATTTTTCTGAAAGCACAAAGGTTATTCAGTATGAAAACTATAGTTGAAATCATAAAAGAAAAATTATTGGAATATTCAAAAAAAGATGGATATGACCGTTGGAATAATCATATAAAATACGTTTTTCAAAATGCACAAGAACTGGCTATGAAACGCAACGCAGATATGGAAATATGTGAATTAGCCGCCCTGTTTCATGATATGTCTATGGTGGCAGAATTTGGTCCAAAAGAAGAACATCCAAAATATGGTGCACAAATGGCACATTCTATATTAACAGAACTTGGTTATCCAAAAGAAAAAACGGAATTAGTAGAAAAATGTGTATTACATCATAGTACTGATTGGAATGGTTCAAGAGATACTATGGAAGAAAAAATTATTGCAGATGCAGATGCCATAGCCCATTTTGATAAAATCCCAGGATTGTTTTATTTGGCTTATGCTAAAAGAAAATTGCCATTAGAAGAAGGTACAGAGTTTGTAAAAAATAAACTGATTGGTGATTATAATAAATTAAGTCCACAATCTCAGAAAGAATTAAAAGAACGATTTGATAACATAATGAGAGTGTTGTTTGTGAATTAATTTTCACCCATTGGTGAAATTAACCATTTATCTTTAAACTCTTTTACCCGTTGCATAAGTTCAGTGAGTAGTTGTTTGTTCTCTGCTCGATTAATGCAAGAAAATTTCTAGCAAAAACATCTTGCTTAAAACATTGACCGTAATAATGGAAGAAGGAAACCGTACCACGCAATTAGAACTATGATACACCATAAAATTAATGTACCAAGCCTGCCTTCTAATTTATCTCTATTAGAAATTCCAAGTGCACATAGCAAAGATCCGACAGATTCAACTGGTTTGTTTAATGATAAATACACTTTGCTTTTTAATTCATAAAAATCACGTACCATAAATATTATTTTAAATGGAGGGCAATCTTTGTTGTCTATATTTAGCAATTTTTCGGCTTCTTCCAAATCTCCCAAACATTCCATTGGTGTTTTATAATATTTATCCCCAGGTTTTGCCTCTCTTGCGCGTTTAACTCCCAAAACCAAGTCTTGAAATTTGTTAATATCCGAACAATATTTACTCATTTTAAATCCTTTAACGTATCAAACCTATCTAGGCCAATGTATATCCATTACATAACGAGCATTGTATTACCCGAACAATATAAATACCCCATTCGGGGTATTTGTATTTGTAGGTTGAATTGCTTAAAACACACGGACAATACCGCCATCCAACAACAAAGTTAATACTATCCACCACCATGAACAATTAAGGACCTTTGTAAGTTTCAATATAACAAAAATAATTGTAAGCATTTTTTACTCCTTTATAGATGCACTATGATTATATTCCAATACATAACTATTTTCAACAATTCTTATTGCCATGATTGGAATCATTATTTTTCCAATATTTTTTCAAGAATATGTATGTGCATCCATTCACTATCAATGATGGCCGCGTCGCGTTTTATGCCAACAATTTCATATCCATGTTTTAACAAATTATTTAATGAACGAATGTTTTTATGCAAAACTTCGGCATACAATTTATGAACACCGTTTTCACGCGCCCATTTTTCAATAATTGTTTTAAGTTTGCCCCCAAGTCCATTGGACGTGTATTTATCAAGAATTATTGTGCCTGTTTCACCGGTCAGACCACGGTATTTCGGATTTTCTGGTGCAACCTTTGTAATCGTAGATTCGCCAATCAGTTTATCGCCATCCCATGCGCCAAGGAATAAATTATTTGGGCTATCATACATTGCAACGGATGATTCTTTATCTTTTTTGGGTTGGCCAAGATATTGACTGGTGTATTTTGCACTGGGGTCGCGGACAACTTTATCAAAAAACTTCATTACATCATCATAATCAGTTCCGCGTATACGGCGGATTGTAACAACCTTGCCATTCTTTAATTTGAATTTTATGCTGCGATTCATTTTACCACCTTTGATAATAAGTATTGTATCATACGTGGCATATATAATCAAATTGCCCGTATGTTTACCACATGTTCCCATACAACAATTTGATAAAAAATCTATTTATGATATAATTTATCAGTAAAGAGAGGGCTATCATGGAAGATCAAAAAAACAATTTTTCAAATGTGAAACAAAACGTAGAAATACAACAAGTTTTAGAAAATATAGATTTATTAAACAAGTATATGGAAAGCAAAACTGATTTTGAACGCGATGTATACATAGAAAAAATGCATCCATTGTGCCGTATAATATTGCAACGCAATCGCTTTTCCCCAGAAGAATTAATCCAAAGATTACAAAAAGCTATCGACTTATATGAATATGCCCCACGTAATTTATCTTTATTCTCTCTGGCATTACGTGCTGATTTAGATTACATCAGCGGTGAATTTGACACTTTTTCTATAGACTTAGCAAAAGCAATAAAAAATCAAGACCTTGATACTGCCAGACATCTTTTTGATCCTTTAACACTCAATAGGTATGTATTAGCCGAACAATTTGCACAAGATTGGATGCGACGGTTAAGTATGCATCCAGACTTAATTCAAAGGGCAAAAGAAGCGACATATGATACAGAAGTACGTGCATACACCGAATTATTTAATGCATTGATACGTGATTTCTGTGATGATTATAAAATCTCACCAAATTCCGTAAATCTAAAAATTGTTGGGGATAGCGAACGAGCATCAGAATATGGCAGTTATCGGGTCGGTGGCGAAAAATTAGTGATTCCAAATGATATATCTGACGAGGACCAAATTAATATGTTAATACAATTTGCAAAATCTCCTAAAACGACCCAAGGGGTAATAAAAAATAGAGATGTAGTTGTCAATCTTGGTGACATCAGAGAACGCCATGCCCAAGACTTTTTCAATCATGTAATCGGAACATTCGTTCACGAAATGAATCATTTTTTGGATGACGTATTACCACATCAAAGTGCCTTAGGGCCGCAGGTTAGTAAAATAGACCAACAAATTTATGATAAAAAAAATCCTATTGCGTACATTAAATCCGCAACAGAAATGGTGTCACGATGCATTCAAGAAATAATATTAACAAAATTACGGGAAAAATCTCATCACAAATCATAAATACAAAGACTAAAATTTCATTACGATTTTATTTTTCGTTTGTTTTATGATATAACACACGTATAAAAAACGAGGAAGCAATAAATGAAAAAAATATTTTTATTACCAATCTTATTAACTTTAACCGCGTGCAATCGCCCAAGTTCCGAAACAGAATTGTTATGTAAAACCGCCGAAGTTTACAACCCTGAAAAAATAGAATCTTTTACGGCACATGTAAAAACCTATGCTGATAGAGCGATTTTATCCATAGATGGTAAATCGGAAACACTGGTTGAAATCAAATCTGATGAATATGAGCCGGGATATTTGGATATACGATACGAAGGCACATTGCCGGGAACAACAAAAGAAATCGTTTTAAGTTTAGCGTTAGATATGAAAAACAATGTTATCGTTCAATACGATATATTCCCAGCGACCCCTGCGGATGTTGGATATTATTGTATTCCGACCGCACCCGAACACCAAGGAACAGAATGGAGTGCGAATGTACCATTTAAAAAATAGCACATTTCTACTTTGATATTTTTGATGTATCAACAAGATATTTACGCAGTTTTGTACCGTCTGCTGTTTCGGTAACAGATGCCAACACGCCACCGACCTTTTCTGATACGTGCCATCCCGCAACATTATCGTCATTGTTAAATATCAAGACCGGATTTATTCCCATATCGCTGGCCTTTTTCAATGTTTCTGCCACAATGATTATTCCATACCCACGACCACGATATTTGGGCAATATGTGCATTCCAATATGACCGCCGTCCTTTTCCAATGCCGGACACAAATGGTGCCGCAGATTACTGATTCCGACCGGTGTTCCATCAACATACATTACAAATGTTGTACTTGGGACACGTCCAGATGGAATATTTTTACCATGTGATGAATCTACTTCGTGTTGCACCCACGCGGCAAATTCTGCCCGCGACAGTCCATGCGCCCGATTATTTTTGCCGTTTTCAGACGCGGGTAATTCTTGAAATAAATCATATAATTTTTCCGTGTCTGATAATTCCAAAGGTCTTAATTCTATTTTCATTATCGGCCTTTTATTCCTGAATAAATCCACCGGATTGCATTTTCCACAACCTTGCGTATATGCCACCCTTTTTACGTAATAATGACATATGGGTCCCAGATTCAACAATATGTCCATTATCAAGGACAATAATTCTGTTCATGTTACGTAATGTGGATAAACGATGTGCCACAACCAGCGTTGTATGCCCACTGGACAATTTTTCAAATGATTTTTGGATGGTGCTTTCTGTTTCGCTGTCCAGTGCAGATGTTGCTTCGTCCAGAATCAATATCGGGGCATCCTTTAAAAATGCACGTGCAATTGCGATTCTTTGACGTTGCCCCCCAGACAGTTTAATGCCCCTATCACCAACCAATGAATTATACTTCTTTTCTGTTCCCATAATAAATTCATCCGCAGATGCTTCTATGGCGGCGGCTTTGATTTGTTTCATTGTTGCCCCTGGGCGTCCATATTCTATATTTTCCATAATCGTACGATTAAACATCGTTGGTTCTTGTGGAATATATGAAATGTTTTCACGCAAAGAATTTTGCGAAACCGTCGCGATATCTTGGCCATCTATTAAAATTTGACCATGGTTCGGATCATAAAACCGCATCAACAAATTAACAAGTGTGGTTTTACCCGCCCCCGATGCACCAACAATTCCAACACGTTCGCCGGGTTTTATTGTTAAATTCAAATCGGTCAGAACATTTTTGCGTCTGTATTTAAACGACACATTTTTAAATTCAATTTTTCCATGTGTAACTTTCAATTCTTTGGCATTTTCAATATCAGTAATTTTAACTGGTGCGACCAATTCTTTGTATGATTTTGATGCACTGCCGACCTGATCAATGATATCAGGAATTTGATTTATTAATCCACCAATCGCGCCCATAACAGAAAAGAACACACCGATTGTGAACACGATATCTGCAATGGTCATTTCACCACGAAAATACAACATTGAACAGAAAAACAATGTTCCACCGAAAAACACACTCCATAACGCACCTGGCACACCCCAAAATAATCTGTTTAGAAACGCAAAACGTACCGATGTTTGTATCTTTTTTTCGCGGTGTGGTTCAAGATATTTTTCTTCACGCGCCGCCCCCGAAAACGATTTAACTATCGCATAGTTTGATAAACTGTCCACTAATTTCCCAGACAACGTGCTTTGTGCCGTTGCCTTGGTTTCAGATGCATCTTTTAATTTTTTACGCAAAATCCATGCGTACCACACACGAAACGCGAACGCGACCATAAACATAATTGCAACATATAAATTCACACGGAATAACATCCCCGAATTTATACATATCGTTAGCAACATACAAAAACTCCACCACAAAATGCGCGCAATTCCGGTAACATTCTGTATATAATTCATCTGTGAATTAACTTTGCCGGGTAACCGCGATGTCCACCATGCCAAACTTTGTGATTGGGTATAATCTGTCAATATTACAGATATATCTTTTTCCACATACGGCCCCCAACGTTGATAAAATACCCACCGCAACAAAGAACAAGACATTAAAGTCAAATCTAAAATAACAATCAAAATAATGGTTGGCAAAATATGTTGCAACCATGACATTCCTTCTGGAATAGGAATTTCCAATGTTGCGACCAACCATTTTTGATAAAATGGAAACAACACATTATCAAATGTTACGATTAATGTAAAAAATGCCCATATGGCAATTGTCCACCAATGCCCTGGCAAAGCGTATTTTAAATAAAACTTCCATAAAGACGACGGCAACACCTGCCCTTTGCCCATAATTTTCTTTGTTTTCATATCTGTCTCTTATTTTTCTAATATTTTTTCCAGCAAGTATTCATGATGCCATTCGCCATCTATGAATGCGGTATCGTGGAAAATACCAACAATTTCATAACCCTGCTTTAACAAATTGCCCAAAGACCTGATGTTTTTATGCCGAACACCACTTTGCAACACATGGACATTATTTTCGCGGGCCCATTTTTCAACAATCTGTTTGAATTTTGTTCCCAAACCGTTTGATGTATATTGTTCCAGCATTGTCGTTGCAGTGCCCGCCACACGTCCAGAATATGGGTGGCCCGCCTGTTTTTTGGATATATTCGCCATTCCTATTAGTTTATCACCATCCCATGCGCCCACGAACAAACTATTTGGATCTTCGTATATTTGTATAGATTTTTCCTTGTTTTTATCTGGTTGACCCCGATATTGCCATGTCCATTTTGCACCAGGGCCGCGCGTAAATTCCCTAAAATATTTCATAACATCATCATAATCAGTTCCGCGTATACGGCGGATAGTTACAACTTTGCCATTTTTTAACTTGAATTTTATTGCGCGTTTCATCCGGCATCCCTTTAAATTTTCGCATGTAATTATATCACAATTTGTTCAAATTGTGAAATATCTTTATTTTCATGATTTGGGGATGTATAGTAATTTTAATCAAAGGGGATTGCAATGAAAATATGCCAAAGTTGTGGTATGCCGATAAACGAAGAAAGTATGTTCGGAACAAATACCGATGGTTCCAAAAATTCTGATTATTGTATTTATTGTTACAAAGATGGCAAATTCCTGCAGAATTGCACAATGGATGAAATGATAGAGCATTGCGCGCAATTTATTGACGATGTTAACCAAGGATTGTCACAACCAATTACCAGGGAAGAATACATCGGTAAAATGAAAATGTATTTTCCGCATTTGAAACGTTGGCACAATGAAATAACTATTACCGATGATATGCCTGAAAATCCTGCGTTGTCTGGTGTCAAAGAACTTATCGGACAAATGGCAGATACATTGCCAATCACATTTATTTCATCGGTTGACGACGAAGGATATCCATGCACCAAGGCCATGTTATCCCCACGCGTCCGCGAAGGCATAAAAGTTTTTTATTTCACAACTAATACTTTTTCTCTGCGCGTTGCCCACTATAAAGCCAACCCTAAGGCATGCATTTATTTCTGTGATGCCGATGGGTTCAAAGGCATGATGTTGCGTGGCACAATGGAGGTGTTAACAGACGCCGCAACAAAAGAAATGATTTGGCGTGATGGCGATACCGAATACTATCCGGGTGGTGTTACCGATCCGAATTATTGTGTTTTAAAATTCACCGCAACCAGTGGCCGATTCTACAGCGATTATTATCCGCGCAGTTTTGTAATTGAATAAAAAAAGTGGCGGATATCTTCCGCCACATATTATGATAAAGAATGATTTAACTGCATGAATATACGCTTTGTTGATGACCATGTTCATCAAATACATATATCCAATTGTCGCGTCTTATAGAAACTGTTGAACCGGTAAATCCATATAATTGACCCGACAGAGTTGTTATCTGGCTGCCGTGTTCATTGTATACATAAACCCAACTGCCACGTTGTACTGCGGTGGATATTGCCATATTAAACTCCTTTGGTTTTTGGCGCATCGCATAGGATTTTTATTTCCTATGTTTAATATTATAAACATATCATCAGACAATTTTGGGGGTATATTTTAATATTCTCAAAATATTTTTTGCCTATTATAAAAAATCTGTCATAATAATTCACGATGTATGGGAAATCATATATCACAGGGTGGATTTATCCTAACTTGTCCTGCCATAAAACGGACTAAACAAGGGAGCACGTTATGCTAAAATTTTTTGTGGAGGCACCAACCACAGATAAAGGTGCAATTTCATGTTTGTTTGATAATTTGAATCTGATTCTTGCAAATCGCGAGAAAATTTTATCACACGACGAATACAAGAACATAAGAATTACAGGGCTGTATGTCGGCGGGCTGTATGTTGGTATGCACAATTTATCATTGGGTGATATTTTAATATTGTGGGACAACACAGTATGGCATGCAGACACGAAATATTATTACAACATTATCGGATCGCCGTTAAGTGGTACGAACCAAACCCATTGGTATGATACCGAAACAAAACAATATGGCGTAGGTTCATACAGCCAGTCCTTTTTTGGATTGGCAGAACCCGCACTGAAGTATCTAAAAACACCCCAGCCAAATAAAAATATATCTGATTTATCAATTTTTGATTTGGTTAAGCAATTATAAAAAATAATTTTGGGCAGACAATTTTTCATAATCCACAAAAAAGCACCCGTATCATCGGGTGTTTTTTGTTTTATATAAATTTATCTCATTCTGTTTTTTCTTGATTATGTGGTGGCATAAATCGCACAAATTCAGACATTGTTATTCCAGTTGCATTTAATACTTTTGCTATACTGTATGTAGATGGCCAACGTGGCTGGCCATATTTACTGAACCGTTTGCTTTTATTAAATGTTGTGGCATCCAGTCCAGCAAATTTTGCGAGCCCTGAACACGACATATTACGTGATGCCGCCAGTTTTACAATCGCACGCCACAAATCATCATGTGTCATAGTTACCCTCTCCTTTTTTACTAGAACTATTTTACATATTCTTATTATGGTTGAAAATTGTTCCTAGGACAAGGGATTTTTATTGTTTGTTTTCCTATGAATTATTGCATAAAATACCCCGCACAATTGTACGGGGTATTTGTATATGTTTTGTATGATTTATTCTGTAACCACCGCAACGGCCCACATCGCATCGCCTTCAAAGTTTGGTTCTTTGACCATAATACGATATTCGGTCTTTGATGCCCATTCATATGAACCCGCAGGAATTACGTTAACATAAATATGTTCCGCATCCGCAACCGCGTCAGCATAGTTAAAATCACCACCTTGAACGAATTGTGCGGTTGGTGTTTGTGATTGAATTACCGTTAAACTTTCGGCAATTGGGCACTTTACAATCATATCACCCTGTTCAAAAGCAACGACTTTTTCACAAGGTACTTCAAAAACTTTGATTTCTTCTTTCTTTTCGGAACAACCCGCAACCAATGCCGCGGCAATTCCACATATAATCATTTTTTTCATGGCTGTTTCTCCTTTTGTTTCTATGCAATATATCGTGGCATACAACACGCATAAAAAGCAAGCAAATTTATGATACAACTTTATTTATTTTTGGGCCATTTGTTTGGGGTGTCATGTGGCATAAGATGCGCAAATTCTGCAAGACCTATACCCGCAGCATCCAAAACACGTGCCAAACTGTATGTGGATGGCCAACGCAATGTTCCATTATGATTTGTACGTTTACTTTTGTTAAATGTTGTTGAATCCAAACCCGCCATCCGCGCAAGACCGGAACATGTTACATTCATTTTATTGGCAAGGTTCATTATTCCATCCCACAACTCTTTATGTGTCATTTACATCACCCCTTTTTGTCTGCATACAGCATAACAAAAAGCGCGATTTTTATCAAAAGATTCAATCAGGACAAGAATAATCGCTATGTTTTGTACAATTTATAACCTATTGCTATTTTTTAAACGAATCGCAAAAATATGTTATTTTGCCAAAACCGTATCCGCAATCATTTCCACCGCCCGATTTGGGACCAATGACTTTTTCGCCATTTTTTCAAGGCGCGTTGGATTATCAAAAAGTTCTGTTAGTGTTGCGCTCAACCATTTCGGGCTAAATTTATCTTGGGGGATTGCAAAACCGCCACCTAACTTTTCAAAATTTGCCGCATTTGCCGCCTGATCCGGATTTATCCCCAATGGCACCAATATTGCTGGACGCCCAATTGTTGTTATTTCTATGACAGTTCCCGCACCACCACGACCAATGATTAAATCAGCACCTGCAATTGCACCCGCCATATCATGAATAAACGATAAAACATTTGCACGAATCTTATTGTCCGCATAGAACTTTTGCAAACGCGCAACATTTTCGGGGCGTGTTTGATGTGTGACAAAAATCTTTTTATTTTTCATCGCACTGACCGCGACCGGTACAACATCATCTAAAATTTGCGCCCCCAACGAACCACCTGTCACCAGTAATTTTGATTCACCAGGCATTTTTGCACCCGCACGTTCCATAAAATCATGACGCACAGGCAACCCAGTATAAACCACACGTACATTTGTATTTTTTGGAATACCGCTAACACTTTGGAAACTGGTCATCAGTGTTTTTACCCATCGCATTGCAAAACGGTTGGCGCGTCCAATTGCACCATTTTGTTCATGCAAAAATGTTGGCACACCCCACACATGCGCCGCAAATACCGCCGGCACCGACGCGTATCCGCCAAATGCGACCACGCGATTTGGGCGTGAAAACGCAAAACGAACAATCAGGGCTATTGCCGACACACCTATTTTAAACAACGCCCATATTTGCTTTATCTTACTTTTTGCACCGACACCAGATGCCCAAATATGAACTCTGCTTGCACCATTTGGCGCGCCATCTTTGACCATCTTGCTAACGCGACCATCACAAGAAATTATTACTTTGTGTCCGCGTGCGGCGATTTCTGATGCCACCGCCAGTGCGGGAAATACATGTCCACCCGTACCACCTGTTGCAATCCATACTTTCATTTTGACCCCCGTTTTTATTTCCATTTATCTTCGCGAACAACCGCCAATACCATACCAAACAGCAAGCAGAATCCAACAAGCGAACTGCCCCCGTATGATATGAACGGTAATGTCATTCCCTTTGGTGGCAATATATGCAATGTTGACACCATATTTATACATGTTTGAATACCAAATAATGCCGCCGTTCCACCAACCGCGTAAAATACAAATTTATCACGTGCATTTAATGCATCACTTATTAACAATTTTAATAAATACACCAGCAACCCCAATAACACGCATGCCAATATCGCGCCCATATCTTCAACAATTACTGCATAGATAAAATCAGTATGTGAATCGGGCAGTGATTGTTTTATAAACGCATCACTCCATTTACCAAAAAATCCACCATGTTGAATTGCCTGAACCGATTGTGTGACCTGATAATTATCACCTGTTCCGGTCATCATTGCTTGGAAACGATTATGCACGTGCGGCATGATATGATATGCCAACAACAATGCACCCGCGCCCAATGCACCCAAAACGCCAACAACCAGCATAGGAAGCCCAGCAATAATCAACATTATTCCCAGCACCCCAAGATACAATAAACTTGTTCCCACATCAGGATGCGTAAAAATAATTATAATCATTGGTAAAAATACTGCTATATATGACCACCAACTGAACAGACGTATTTTCCATGCCTCTTTGTCAGTAAATAATTTGTCGCCAAATTTTTCACGCATCTTTGCCAAGAACCATGCGGTGATAAATATAAACCCAGGTTTCATAATATCTGCGGGCAATATATTAAATCCAGATATAGACACCCAACGCGCAGACCCTTTGATAGTATGTGGTGCAATAAATGTGAACGCCAACAACACCAATCCGATAACAACATCCAACAATGCTATTTTCAGAACGATTTTTTTGTTTAACATACTTGTTACGAATAAAACAACCAACCCCAACAAATAAAATGGCATGCCCTTTAACGCAAAGAAATACCACGGTTGATTTATACGTTCGGCGGCCACACTGCCGGCAGAGATTGCGAAGTACACCCCTATACCAATCATCAGCAGAACCATATACAATAATTTTCGGTCTACTTCAAAGAACCAACTGGTTAGTGCACTTTCCTCTGTCCGTTTAAACATATACCCCTCTTTTATTCTATGCAAATTTTAACAACATTAATGCCAACCCTGAAAACAGAACCGACATCACAAAGAAACGATCAACTATCTTGGTTTCTGTCCACCCCATTTCTTCAAAATGATGATGCAATGGCGCGCGCAAGAACACACGGCGTCCTGTACCCGTCGTGATACGCGTTATTTTGAAAAACATTGTTTGAATAAATGATGACAACAGTATAATTACCATCATTGCCGCCGCAATCCCCATAATAATTTCTGACTTTAATAACATCGCAACCGTTCCCATAAATCCGCCAAGCGCCAATGATCCAACATCGCCCATGAATATAGATGCAGGTTTCGCATTAAACCACAGGAACCCAAGTATTGCGCCCAACACCGCACCCAGCACCGGATACAAACCACTTGTTGCGGGCATAAACAATACCGTATCCATAAATCCAATACGCGTTGCACCATACAGTGCGACCACCAACACCAGTAATACTGGCATATACAATTTGGCCAACATACCATCCAAACCATCGGTAATATTTGTTGCGTTGGCACTGCCGCAAATTACAAAATACGCAAAGATATAATACAGTAACACACTGAATGGGAAAATAGCATTTTGAAAGGTTAATGGAATAATAATTCCAAACGGTAATGCTAATGAATAATCACTGATATATGATGGCATGGTTGTATTCACCATATACGCCAAGATAACAACAAATATACCTTCAATGACCAGACGTGCCAACGGCGACAGCCCATTTGATGCCTTAACTGACTGACTGGTTACCTTTTTATAATCATCAATAAATCCGACCAACCCAAACATCGCCAATGATGACAGCGCAATCCAACCAACCGTGCTATCCATCGGCATAAAAGCAATTGCCCCGACAAAGATCGCAATTAAAACCAGTATTCCACCCATTGTTGGCGTTCCCGCTTTCTTGCGGTGCGATTCTGGGACATTTTCACTAATTGGTTGACCCTTTCTCTGCCAATTATGCATTGCGCGGATAAATGGTCGCCCAAAAATCAACATTATTAAAAAAGCCGTTGCAAATGCCGCCCCAAATTGAGTCCACCCACCAAAAAACAGACCAAAACCACGCGATAATAGATAATCTGTAAGCATAATTTCTCCTTTTATACAGTTTATTCTATCACAATATTTTTATAATGAAAATTTTTATTTGAAAAAATTTTGACTAATCAATGTACAACTAGAAAATTCCACCAACGACAGCATTTGACTGTGACTGTTCCACCGTCCGTAACGGATTTGGCGATTGGTTCAGTTTAAATGCTTCTTGAATAATCGTACCAGACGGGTCTTCGGTTGCAGCAACCCCAGTTTTACGATTAACACGCACGAATTTCAGGCCATCGGGAACCGCAAACGGCTGATTTTTTTCGTTTGCCAAAACAACACTCATAAAATCCGCAAATGCTTTGGCGGCCATATGACTGCCCGCACCTTTGCCAAGTGGTTTTGGCGTATCATATCCCAAATACACCCCAGCAATCAGGTTCTTGGTAAATCCAATAAACCAAACATCTTTGACATCGTTTGTGGTTCCTGTTTTTCCGGCGATTGTGTGACCAGGAATGGCGGCCTGACGACCGGTACCACGTTCAACCACACCCTGAAGGATGGAAACCAATTGATATAAACTCTGCGGGTCCGACAATGGTTCTGATTCAGATTTTTCTTCGGGCGGGGTTAATTCTGGGGACCACTCAACAATTTCACTCTTTTTGCCACCAATTACATTGCCATAACGATCTTCAATATAGTCAACCAGTTTCGGGGTTATTCTACGGCCACCGTTTACAAATGCCGAATACCCCAACACCAAATTTTCCAATGTCGTTTCCCCCGAACCCAACGCCAATGATAAATTCATATTTTTCATATCTGGGGGATAAACACCGAACCGTTGTGTAACATCAACGACGGCATCAACACCGATTTGTTCAACCATGCGTACACTTGGGACATTGCGTGATGTTTCTAATGCGAACCGTAATGGCACATCCCCAAGGAATTTTTTATCATAATTTTCTGGTTTCCATTGCATATTATTTTCACGCCACCCAACAATTGGTGTATCTGAAATTATTGCTTCTGGCGATATATCACGTTCCAACGCGGCCAGATATACAAACGGTTTTATCGTACTGCCAATTTGACGCATCGCTTGGGTTGCACGATTAAACGAACTTTCCGAAAATGAACGTCCACCCGCCATCGCAAGTATACGCCCAGTATGTGGATTCAGTGCGATAATCGCGCCCTGTAATTTATCGGTTCTGCCCGCATTATATGCATCCAACGCCTTGTTTAATGCGGCGGATGCGGCGCGTTGATATTCGGGGATAATCGTTGTTTTAATATACAACCCTTCGTTATACAATGTTTCCCGACCCAATTTATTTAATAATTGGCGACGCACGTCTTCGGCAAAGTATTGAAAATCGTCTTCCATTTGTGCGGTAAAACCACTGTTGATATTTAACGGTTCCGCCGCCGCGGCTTCGGCTTGCTCGCGTGTGATATATTTTTCTTCGGCCATACGACGCAGGACATAATTCCGACGCTCTTCGGCGCGGGCACGATCATTCGGTGCCTTGGGCAGTGATGCCAAAAATGCGCATTCCGCCAATGATAATTCAGATACCGGTTTATTAAAATACATTAACGCCGCCGACCCCACACCATATGCACGCGCCCCAAGGAATATTTGGTTCATATACAGTGTCATAATATGCTTTTTTGAAAACGCGCGTTCAAGACGCAATGCTAATATTGCCTCTTTAATTTTGCGCGACATTGTGCGGTCAGACGACAAGAAAAAATTCTTGGCCACCTGTTGAGTAATCGTTGACGCGCCGGTAAATGTTGTATTAAAACCAATTGAGTGCATAACATTATTCACCGATGCACGAATTATTCCCTGAACATCAATACCAGGGTGTGTCCAAAAATTCTGATCTTCGGCGGCAACAAACGCATTTATCAATTGCGGTGGTATATCATCAAAGTCAATAAACACGCGACGTTCTTCGGCATATTCAATTAACAAAGATCCATCAGATGCATAAAGGCGCGTCGCAACTGGCGGCGCGTATGTTGCCAAATGACGATAATCTGGTAAATTTCCACCATACATCAAAAATAATGTTGCGACCGCAGCGATTAGCGCCACAACACCCCAAAAGATGATATGTAAAAATACGCGAAGAACTTTTTTCATTTTCATAAAAAATATTTTAAAGTAAAAACTTTTTATTTGCAAGCGCGATATGAACTTGTTAAACTATTTCGTGAAAGGAATATTTTACGGAGAGATTCATGAGAAAATTTCTAGTTATACTTTGCGGAATTTTGATTACTCAGGCCGGTTTTGCAGAAAAGAGGACGCTACAGGAACCACATATATTAACGAGCGATGCCTATTTTGACGCCTGGGATGCCGAAAAAGCACCAGACATAAGTAAGGTTACAGCCAATTATTCAACGGACATTAGTGGCATCTTTTCTATTAGTGGTTTTTATAATACAGATATGGGAACATGGGGTCGGGACGAAGGCAGTATTATTCCAATTATTGCAAAAAAAATATACGAGCATGGTGGACAGTTTTGTATGATTCAGGTCCAGGCGGCAAATGGTCGCGATACTGGTAAGTTTATAGATTATTTTATGGATCAAAATGGGACATATACATCAGGAGGCAGCGAATACAAACATAAATGTCTAACAATATGTGAAGAGGGGTGGACCGGGGCAAAATGTGCAACACAAAAATATGAATGCAGCAAACCAAATGTAGATTTTACAAAAGATTTGAATAATAGACAAGAAGGAAAATTAAGAATTACAAGCGGCAAACAAAGTGACGACATCCGAATAACAAATGGGGTTGATGTTTTTTATTATAAAAATGGCAATACCAGTTACAATTCATATGCATTGGTGCTTGGGGTTGTACAACAAAATCAACATTCCATAGAGGTTGCACCCGTTATGATTTTTGCAGATGATCATTA
>JAEEQU010000017.1 GCA_016285415.1 Alphaproteobacteria bacterium
CAATGTCGCGTCTGAAACGGCCAATGCGTATTAAATTTGCATCGCAAACGGGTCGTCATCCAATGCGCATAACAATCAATGTTGGTGGTGCATCGGATATTCCAGAATCATATACACGATACCTGCGTCGTGGAATTGCAACGGCGTTAAAGTGGGAACATTTGCCCATAACGATTGAATATAAAAAATCTGAAAACCCGTTTGATTAGTTCAATGTTGTTAAAAACATTGGAAATGCGTTTTCTTCGTCATCAACATTTTCGGATGATTCTGCGGATTCCGCACCATCTGTTGCCGCGGCATCTGCGGTTGGAACATCAACCGGTGTTTTATCTTTTGGATCACGCGTTGAATCAATCTTGCTTTGTTCTTCGTTGACAATACGGCCATAGTGTTCGGCCGCCTGAAGCAAGCGTTCGCGTTCAATTTCGTCCGTTGCAACGCGGGCCTGATCCATATATTGTTTGCGTTTTTGACGCCATTTATGACAACGTTGAATCATCATACCAACAGAAGATTGGTTTCTTGCAGATTGCTGATTTTTTTTGTTTAACATTTTAATTCTTTTGTTTTGGAAATAATTTCTGGGTTCACGGCATTTTGCCAAACCACCCCTATCAAACGAAACTAATAGTAAAACATCTTAAAACCAATTGCAATATTTTTTTTCAATTGCTATGCTTTTATATACATGGGGGGAATTGTGCGTAATCAACGTGGAAATTTTTTGCTTCAGGCATTGCTTGCACTGACGTTGGTGTTCGTTTTTATACCCTTTTTTGCACAGCGTTTGGCAATGAACGATATCGGCGCACAGATGTACGCGACCACGCGTCAGGTTGATGTCACAAGAACGGCGGCAAAAATTTATATCCAAGAAAATGCTGATTCTCTGGCGTACGAGACGACGGTTTTAACGGGCAATAATTTGACGGATAAATTGGAACCATATGGATTGCCACTGGGGTTTGTTGCGCGCACCCCAATGGGCCAAGATATTAGTTTAATTATAAACAAAAATAATACGGAAATATCCGCATTTATCCGATTAAGTGGTGGGAAATTGAATACGGTGCAACGCGCAGAAATTGCGCGCAGAATAGGGTTCTTTGCAATATACAATGCAAATGACCCAGATGGCGATATAGATATTGGTGTTCAACTTGGTGAAATGTATTCAGACGTTGTAAAAAGAAATGAAAAAAATTCTGATTACGCAGGTTTCTTAACCGATTTGGATATGGGCGGATTTAAATTTGATAATGTGGCAAATATATTGGCAATGCGTGCCGTATCTGATACTGGGGAATTTACAACATTATCTGTTACTGGGAACGAAGCGGGTCGCAAAGAAAGAAATAACATAAAAACAATAAACACGAACAAGGTTGTGTTTCAAACCGGTGCGGGTGAATCTGCATTGTCATTGACACGCGGAACATTAAAAACAGATTCTTTGGTTGCACGCACAATTTCAAAATATGGTGATACAGGAAATTTAACCGCGGTTGATGCCGCGTTTGATAGTTTGGATATGACAACTGGACATACTGGATTTTCGGGACCAGAAAAATGGAATATCGGGGGCAGTGTCATCAGCAGTCGTATCACATTTAATGTTGAAAGATTAGATGTTTCATCATTTATTAACGCAAGTCGCGGGCAAGATGTATTTATTGACGCCGACACATTAACATACAGCACCGCCAGTGGCATAGAAACAGAATATATATCTTCATCAAACATAACATTGCGGGATCAAACATCTGATAGTTTGTCGCATGGTGGCGATGGTGCGATTATTTTGGATATTCGTCCAGCGGGTGCATCGGTGTTGCCTGATGTGTTGGTTGAAACGATAAATAATGATGGTTTTTCTATATTGGCAAAACCAACCGATGATAGCGATTCAATGGTTAAATGCAGTTCTGTTATTGAAGGTTTGGGCAATAAATACAATCAAAAATCTTTGGCGCAATACATAATATGCCAATATGTTTACTGGCAACGTCTTGAACACAGAATAAATATGAAACAATGTTTAGCAGAGGGCGGAAATGATTGTAAGTAAATTTAGAATTTTTTCGCCAAGGCATCGCGCAGAAATCACCGCACAATCTGGTGGTGGTGTTATAGAGGTTTTGTTGGCGTTGATAATTGTTTCTGTCGCCGCGCCCTTTACATATTCTATGATTACCGAGGCAACACATAATATGCACAATATGGCAATCGCAAATGATATTATCAGTTTGCGAAGTGGTGTGTTAAACTTTATTCGTATAAATCAAGATTTGTGGCCTGATGTCGCGCAGATAAGATTATCTGAAGAAGAATTGGCCGAATTTTCTGATGTAATCGCATCTGGGTTCATAGATAAATATTCTGTTCGTGGTGGTATAATCATAGATGCATATTTGGCATTTGATTTTAATCTGCCGACAAAACGCGTTGCCCAGATTGCAAAAAATATTGGTTCTGATGCGGCATTGGTTGGTGCCGATGGTGTCGCATACAGTGATTCTTGGGCCGTTACCGCGCCTGATTTCCGCGAAGGTAATTTGGTTTATAAAATAACACGTAATCTTTCAGATATTGATATGTCACGGTTCTTGCATCGTGGGTCATCGGGCGATGATAATCTGAATATGATGGAACGTGATTTAAATATGGGCGGACATGATGTTTATAATGTTGGTGGTATCGTTGCAAAATCATTACAGGTGCGAAATTTAGATGCGACATTTGTAAATTCAGATACGATAGATGCGAAAAATGTCTATTTCTCATCAGGCGCAAATGTTAATGGCGATAATGTTAAAATTGGTGTGTTGCGTGTTTCTGGGGATATAAATGGTTTTCGTAATATAGAAGCCCAGCGTATAAATAATTCTGCGTATACGGTTAATGGTCGTATAATTACGGATCGTGCAACGATAAATAAAAGCATAAATGTTGCGCAAGACCTTACATTAAAATCAACAACATTGCGGACAATAAGTGGATTTGCCGGTATGACGGTTGGTTCATTATATGCACCGTACATATACACCACAGAAATAACATTTTATGAAAATTTTGGATTAACGGTATCGGGGGAATTGTTGCTGTCAACGACCGCCCCAATAAAATTAGGTTCGTGGAGTTTCCCATCTACAACCCCACCATTATTTAAAGCATTAAATTTAACGCGTGCGGCGATTCCGGCGATGCCGGGGGCAGATGAATTTAACAGTATACTAGAAAGCGGTTGGAAAACAAAATGAAATATAAAAATCGTATCTTTTCAAATTTATTTTCAAATCGTGGAACGGTGCTGATAGAATTTTTGCTGACTATCGGATTGGCGGCGACACTGATGCCATTTATATACAGCTATCAACAACGTGCGGTTATGCGTGCAGAAAATTTAAAGGTTGCGCGCAATATGCAAAAAATACAATCTGTATTGGAACGCTATATTGTTGAAAACAAAGATAGCATGCTTACCACAGTTGGTCGCACAATATTCAGATTAGAATTAGCCGATTTAATGCCATACGGTTTGGATGCAGATTTTGTGGAGTCGTCCCAAGATAAATATCAATTGCGCGTTTTAAAATCTATGGATGCCAGTGACCAGGCCTCGCTTCAGGGCATCATAGTTTTTGATGACCCCGATATTACACCAATTCGTACGCGTGAAATTGTTCAAATGGGCGATGACAAAATCGGATTCATTGACGGTACCAAGGGATACGGTGGATTTGGGACATGGCGTACCGATATGGTTGATTTAGATATTGAAAATAAATCGGGCATTATTCAAACAACCGCGATAAATCGTGATAATTCACTATATCTGTGGCGTGTGCCGTCTGAATCTGCGGCGGATGCAACGATGTTGTCGGCATTGAATATTGGAAATCGTGATATTAAAAATGCGACATTTGTAAATGCCGCAGGATTATCGTTGGCAGAATTGTTGGATGTCCAAAAGATTTCAACAAATGATTTAATATTTACAAACCGTACAACCATAGATACGGCATTTAATACACCGATTGGTGTGGTGTCGGGCGCGATGTCTGGTGATTCAAAAAATATTGCGGTATCTGGAACATTAAATCTTGCCGATATGGCCAAGGTTTCAAACCTTACGGTTGATAATTTGTGGGTTAATAAATTAACACTTGGTGGGCTGTCCACCCCCAGTGATAGCGTTTCAACATTGCGCGCGACGGGTTCATTAGATATGACCGAAGGCCGCGTAAGTGCACTGTATGTAACGGTTGGTTTTACAGGGTCTTTGACACCGCGTCTTGTGGTAAAAAATAAAATCACAGATTCAACAAATTCAAATTATTTTTGGGATTTGCAAAAAATGACTGCGAATTTTGCCGATATAAATTCGCCGACTTTATCGGATATGGCGGCCAAGATATTGCGTAAAGAATCTGTTTCGGGGTCTGCGACGACACGAATATTTAGTACTGTTGTTGCAAACAAAAATGCAACAATGGCGGATTTTATGAACGCAATACGTGATATTCAGCAAAATGTACGTGGGAAATATCGCATGTTGAAATTGGAATAATTTATGGTATAACAATTATAACACAGGAAATAACATGAAAGTAAAATGTGATATTTGCAAAACAGAATATACATTGACCGATGTACCAAATGGCCCAGTGCGCTGTGCCGTTTGTGGCAAGGTTTGGACACCGCAACGCGCGGGTCGTCGCAGCAGTATAATGGTCTTTGTCGCATCGTTGTGTGCGTTACTTGCGGCAACGGTGTTTGCGGTTGCGGTTATTATAACATCGCGTCGTGATGACCCAAACAAAAGACCATTGGTTGCCACAATTACCAAGGTTGAAACAATAACTGATGCAACCGCACCAAAAATTACGGTTAATGGAACGGTAACAAATCGTTCAGACGACATATATGGATTGCCAGATTTGGTAATCGTGCTGTATGATGCGTCGGGTTCGCCAATCGCACGACAAAAATTTATGCCATCGGCAACATTATTGGATGCGGGACAATCGGTGGAATTTTCGCATACAATATCAAATGTGGTTCCGGGGGTAAAACGTGTTGCGGTTGAATTACTGGAATCAGAGCAGGGAGGGGCAAAATAATGAAAAAACTTATTGCATTGTTTGCATGTGTATTACCTATGTGTGCGGCATTTGGGGATAACCCACCACCGCAACCACGGGTTAGTATATTTTCAACAACAACTGACTGGTCGGCCCTGACAGGATTGCCATTGCGTCAATTTGTTGGGAATTTTGATTGGGATAATTCTGATGTGAAACAGGGTTTGGTTTTGTATTACTTGGATGCGTTTCCGTGTTATGGCGAAGCGGACAGTGTTCGCATATGGTTGGGTCCAAATAGCAAAAGTGAAGGAAAATTGCGCCTTGTATGTGTGCATTCACCAAAAAGTATAAGTTTTGCATGGCGTAATGCCACACGTGATGCGGACCAGGCACAAAGCAAGGGGATATTAACATGCCCGGTAAGTGGCGAATACGAATTAAAAATTGATATATCTAAATGCACAATCGGTCCCGAATGGAAGGAATACAGATAGACCATGACCGACACACGCGATTTTATTGTTAATTTGGAATCTGCCGGTGTGCGATTAGATAAATTCTTGGTCGGCATGTTACCCGAATTTTCACGCAGCGAGATTCAGCATTTTACAATTTCGCGTAACGGTAAAAATGCAAAGTTTTCTGACAAGGTTAAACCAGACGATAAAATTACGGTAATAATTCCTGATGTGCCAACCGATGTTGCCACCGATAACATATCCGATGACATTGATTTGGATATATTATACGAAGACGACGATATTATCGTTGTGAATAAACCGCGTGGGGTGGTTATGTATCCATCGGCGGGTAATAAAACCGGGACATTTGTTCAAAACATATTGTCGCATACGCATTTGTCGGCATTGGGCGGTGCAACCCGTCCAGGTGTTGTGCATCGTTTGGACAAAGATACCAGTGGGGTTATGGTTTTTGCAAAATCAGATGCGGCATATCGTGAATTGGTGAAAGTTTTTTCGTCCCACAACCTTACGCGGAAATATGTTGCGTTTGTTTGGGGTGTCCCAAATTGGACAGGGGCAGATATTACCGGCAATATTGCGCGTTCTTCACGAAACAGACAGAAAATGACCATGGTCAAGACCGGGGGTAAACCTGCGCACACAATAGTTGATGTTTTAGATGTGTGGACGCGTGCCGGTGTGTCGGAATTTCGTTGCACGCTGATGACCGGGCGGACACATCAAATCAGGGTTCATCTGTCCGCACATGGTTTTCCGGTTCTGTGTGATCCAATTTATGGTCGTCCGGCTTCGCGATTGGGTTCGGTTCGTAATCCAGACCTGTTGGAATTTCTAAAGGAACATACCGGCCAAATGTTGCATGCCCAGATTTTAGAGTTTGCGCACCCAATAACTGGTAAAATGATGAAATTTAAAACAGATTTGCCCGATGACATGTTGGAACTGCGTGCGATTTTAGACGAGTAATTATTTTTACAACATTTTGGTGGTGGCAATGACCACTTTTTTTCTTTTTTTTTATTTGGTTGTATGATATAATTAATTGATACCAAAAGGGGACCGAGAATGAATATTCTGATAAAATATAGTAGTTTTTTGGCTGTTTTGTGCATGTTTGACGGCGCAAATGCGGATATACGTGCGGGCGCGCCACGAACCACATCGGCGACATCACCGCGGGTTTCTTTGGCGATTAAACCGACCCAGGGCGCTATGCAGGCACGTCGTATTCCAACGATGACAAAAACAATTACGACAACGGCGACGACGACCACCGCAACAACCAGCAGTTCTTCACTGTTATCACAACAGGAATGTATAGAACAATATACTGATTGTATTCACGATACCAACGCGTGTGGCGGTGATTTTGAAGAATGCACCACGAAACCGTTGTTCTATACGAAAAAACCCCAATGTAATAGCGTTCTGTTGCAATGCGGAACCGATGGAATCTATGCCCTTTTTGGAACATCGGATACAACGGCATTTGCAAACAAGGACAGCAATGAAAATTTCGTTTATCCAACCGACGGCAGTATTCTTGGTCAATTCATAGAGGCCGGACATATCGCGAATTTGTTGGATAAAAGTCAATGTGTAAAGCGCGTTACATCATGTTTAAAGAAAGACAGTGTATGCGGTGAAAATTTTGAACTTTGCACATCAAATTCTGAATTTAAAAAGCAGAAAGTATTCTGTGAAGCAATGATTGCCCGTTGCCAGAATGATGGTATTGTGGAATTGTTTGGACCACACGCCAATGTGGCATCTAATCCCGAAAGTGGCAGCCGTTTGGCAATTATGATTTCCGAAGGGTCTGATTTGGCGGCGGTTAATGCGGTTTCCACATGTTACAAGGTCGCAGATCAATGTATCTTGTCCACATGTAATGCAAACCCATACAAATGTATCACCGACAGCAGTTTGAATGTTGCGGACATCGTAGATGCGATTAAGAACGATAAAAAGGTTAAAGAAACGGACAAGGATGCCGCAATAGCGGATGCGCGGACATCTGCGATGGTTAACAGTTTTATCCGTGGCGCATGTATGGATACGATTGGTGGAAACAAATATTGTCATATGACGGTTAACGAAGGCAAGGTTCCAAGTGCGGCTGATTTAATTGATGAATTTGAACGTGAAAATGTATACGACGATATTTATGCATCACGTATGAATGCTGCAATGCGTTCAAAAATTCAAGATTTTGCAAATGAATTTGATGCCGCGGCCAAAGAAAAATGCGTAGATACCGTTATGGCATGTGCAATGCGTTCGTGTGGGTCTGGCGTTGGTTCAATGTGTTATAAAAAGGTCTTTGGGAATAATTGCGATTCCAAACAGATAGGTTCTGGGTCGTCATCGGCAATTCTGTCAGCATTGAATCGCTCATCTTGTTCTATTAATGCGGCGTCCACATATGGCGAAATTAAACGTGGATGCGAAGCAATTGTGAATACCGATGCAAATTGTCAATATGCGGCTCAGGTCGGAAAAACAGAAGGTTATAATTATAGTTACAGCAGTTCCGATACATTTGGTACGGTGTTCCCACAGTTTGGGAAAGATGACATAATTGGTGCGGTTAGTCGTTTGAATGCGGCATTGGCATCTAATTATAATGATGCGGCAATTGCGGCGTTGGCGAAACAATGCCGGACCACCGCGGTTAGTTGTATTAAATCTATGTGTGGTTCTGATTATGTGAATTGCTATCGTAACCGTACAGATATCGTTTCCGATACATATAAAACAGATAACGAAAAGTTTAATAACAGTATGAACAAGGTTGGTGGTGTGCTTGACTTTAACATTGTTCGTGGTTTGTGTGTGGAAACAGTTAAAAACACAAATGCATGCGAAGAACATTTGAAAATAAGTTCTGTCCGTTATATGAAATCTGATGACACAGTTGCAGGATGGGGTGATTCCAAGGATGTTCGTACGGCATGGAATGATGCGGTTAAGACCGGATATGGTCAGGGTGAAAATTACAGCGAACATAAATCAGATGAAATCTTGGAAGGTTGTATGGTCAAAACGGCTCAGGCAGGTACACCATGTTACAGCAAATTAAACAATACCATGTTCGTTGAAGATTGTGGATATGTTGACGAAGATGGTTGTGTATATGATTTGCCACATTATATAACAGAAACGGATTATGCGTTCAGTATGGCATCAGATACATTGTTCCAAGAAGTCCTTGTCGATATTGAAAAAGAAGCCCAGGCGAAATACAATGCAAAATTGACCAAGGAACAAAATATGTGTGTTGGTGGAAACAATGGTGGCCTTATGGGTGCGCGCGATATGTCCAGCACATATATGTGGGTTAAATTGAAATCAAAACGTATACCAAAGAATTACAGCACCGCAGGGTTGGGTGTAAATGACTTTACGGCAAGTAATGATTTGTATGGTTCGTTCTGTCGCGCACGTGTGACGATACAGTCCGATGATCCGGATGTTCAAACCGCGTTGCAGAAAAAGAATCAGAATTGGTCAACGGCGTACTTTGCGGTTGGTGACGTGTTCACATGCGGTTCATGGATCCCGCAAGATAAATTGCAGGAAATCGCATCTATGTTCGCGTGCAAAAAGGCCAAGAAAGAAGGTACAATAAAGCCCGACTTTGATTGCACCGGCAGCACCGGCGTCAGTGATGTTGGCCTGACCAACGGTCAGAAATGGGCTGTGGCGGGAACTGCGATTCTGTCAACGGGTGTCGGTGCCGGCGCAATGGAATTGTTGCAAAGCAAGACCGGCCTTGGTGGCCTGATGGGCAGCAGCGCCAGCACAATTGATACATGCCGAAGTGAATTTGATTTGATGATTTCTAATCTGAGATCTCAAATGAATAATCAAAACAATATGGTGGGTGAAGGAGATGCAAGATGCCATCAGTTGAAATGGAAGGGCAAAGGCGCTATCAGAAAATCTAATTTTGGTCAGTCATTCCAAAAGAAAGAACTTGTCGCAGATCAAAACGGGTGTGTAAAGGATGACGAGATTAGTAGTGTTATAGATGAAGCAGAAGGTAAGAAAGAAGAAATCTGTGGTAAGGATGACAAGGCATCAATTGGTAAACGTCTGTTGACGGACGGCATTGGTGCGGCGGCGGTTGCATTGCCAACAACCTTTGCGGTGCGTGATGCAATCCGTAATGGTAACCGTGCCAAATTCACCGCAGACGAAGAAGCGTTCATGCGCGAAGTTGGTGACCATATCTATTGCTTTATTGGTGCCAACGAAGCCGGTAACTATGGCGACCTGGTTGAAATCAGTGTTGATGAATAGTTAAGGTTAGTGCAAATGATTATTGTGTGGGGCATTCGCCCCACATTTTTTATCGGCACTTCTCACTAACACTAACCACTAATCACTACCGATTCGGCAATACGAATCGGGAACGAATCGGTTTTTTGCGCATTTTGATATGTTTTTTATTTTATAATCTGAATCATTATTAAAAAATTATGAAAAATAGAAATGGCGGATTTCTGCGGATTTTTGTCGCACTTGTCGGAAAATAGGAAAAAAATAAAAATATCTTTGAAAAAACGCTTGACTTTTTTGGAAGTTCAGTTCATAGTATACGGGCTTTCTAAGTTAGGGCGACTGTCAAAAGTGGAATCTAACCTCTGGAACGCGGAGAAAATCCGCAACATTGTGAATAAAAGCAGCTCATCAAATGATTTTTGAAAATTCAAAAATCTGTTCAAGAAGAGATATGCAGACAGTTGAATTTGGAAATATCCAAACTTTGACTAAGTCAAATGTGCATATCCTAGACAGGTAGTAGGTTTACGATTAAACCTCGTTAAAAACTTGTCTTGCGAATAATCATATAATATGTAAAGACGAACTGATATAAATGTCAGCTTTGTTTATATGCACAGGACTTAAACCACAGGTTTTTTAGAACTTGAGAGTTTGATCCTGGCTCAGAACGAACGCTGGCGGCAGGTCTTAGGCATGCAAGTCGAACGGGTGAAGCAGGGGCTTGCCCTTGTGGATCTAGTGGCGCACGAGTGAGTAACGCGTGGGAAACTGCCCATTACTGGGGAATAACGTTTGGAAACGAACGCTAATACCGCATACGCCGGAAACGGGAAAGATTTATCGGTGATGGATGTGCCCGCGTTGGATTAGCTTGTTGGTGGGGTAATGGCCTACCAAGGCGATGATCCATAGCTGGTCTGAGAGGACGATCAGCCACGCTGGAACTGAGACACGGTCCAGACTCCTACGGGAGGCAGCAGCTAAGAATATTGGGCAATGGAGGAAACTCTGACCCAGCCATGCCGCGTGAATGAAGAAGGCCTTCGGGTTGTAAAGTTCTTTTAGTCGTGAAGATGATGACAGTAGCGACAGAAAAAGCACCGGCTAACTTCGTGCCAGCAGCCGCGGTAATACGAAGGGTGCAAGCGTTGTTCGGATTTACTGGGCGTAAAGCGTCCGTAGGTGGTTTGTTAAGTCAGGGGTGAAATCCCAGGGCCCAACCCTGGAACTGCCTTTGATACTGGCAAGCTGGAGCGCGATAGAGGAAGATGGAATATCTGGTGTAGGGGTGAAATCCGTAGATATCAGATAGAACACCAATGGCGAAGGCAGTCTTCTGGATCGTCGCTGACACTGAGGGACGAAAGCGTGGGTAGCAAACAGAATTAGATACTCTGGTAGTCCACGCCCTAAACGATGCATGCTTGTTGTTGGTTTCCTTCGGGGGATCAGTGACGAAGCTAACGCGTTAAGCATGCCGCCTGGGGACTACGATCGCAAGATTAAAACTTAAAGGAATTGACGGGGACCCGCACAAGCGGTGGAGTATGTTGTTTAATTCGATGCTACGCGAGAAACCTTACCGACCCTTGACATCTTGGTCGCGACTTCCAGAGATGGTTGTCTTCAATTCGGTTGGACCAAAGACAGATGCTGCATGGCTGTCGTCAGCTCGTGTCGTGAGATGTTAGGTTAAGTCCTGCAACGAGCGCAACCCATGCCCTATGTTGCCAGCGGGTAATGCCGGGAACTCTTAGGGGACTGCCTGCGTCAAGCAGGAGGAAGGTGTGGATGACGTCAAGTCATCATGGTTCTTACGGGTCGGGCTACAAACGTACTACAATGGTGACAACAATGGGTCGCAATGTCGCAAGGCAAAGCTAATCCTTAAAAGTCGTCTCAGTTCGGATTGTCCTCTGCAACTCGAGGGCATGAAGTTGGAATCGCTAGTAATCGCTGATCAGAATGCAGCGGTGAATTCGTTCCCGGGTCTTGTACACACCGCCTGTCAAACCATGAGAGTCGATTTCACCCAAAGTCGGTAGTTTAACGCAAGAGGACGCCGCCTACGGTGGGATTGGTGATTGGGGTTAAGTCATAACAAGGTAGCAGTACCGGAAGGTGCGGCTGGATCACCTCCTTTATAGAGAATACCGTTATCACGAAAACGGTCAAATCCAAGTGCGACTGTCTGAATATCTCTTTTATGAACAAAAGATTCTGGTATCAGCGGAATTACTGCCTGTTTCAGAATTTTTTTTACGATTGGGTCAGTAGTTCAGTTGGTTAGAATGTCGCTCTGATACAGCGAAGGTCGAAGATTCGAGTTCTTCCTGACCCACCATTTTTTTGATGAGGTTGGAATCAAAAATGTTCGTACATTTTTGATTCCAGATGTTCCAAGAATATCTTCGGAATCTGCTTTTATAAGGCAAACATTGTTAATCGGTTTTTATGTCACAAGTTAAACTTTCACAGAAATGTGATTGTTTGATTTGTTGAACATCGTAATCTCAAAAATCTTTCTAAAGAGTAATCACGAAAGTGATAATTCAATTAGATAAGCAAGAATCAACTAAAGCTTAGAAAACTCATTTAAGTTATTTTAAGTGTTTGAAGACATTCTCTTCAAGCATAAGATAAAAAGTAACAAAGGGTGTTTAGTGGATGCCTTGGCAATCAGAGGCGATGAAGGACGTGAAAGACTGCGATAAGCCCGGGTGAGGCGTCAATATCCTTTGACCCCGGGATGTCCGAATGGGGAAACCCAGGCCGTATGGCCTATCTGTGCCTGAATACATAGGGCCCAGAAGCAAACGCGGAGAAGTGAAACATCTCAGTAGCCGCAGGAAAAGAAAGCAACAGCGATTCCCTTAGTAGTGGCGAGCGAAACGGGACCAGCCCAGTAGCCGAGATTTTAGATAGCAAAACGCGATGGAAAGCGCGGCGATAATAGGTGATAGCCCTGTATGCGAAATCTAGTTTCTTGGTTCAAGAGTAGAGCCGGACACGTGAAATCCGGTTTGAATATGGGGGGACCTTCCCCCAAGGCTAAATACTCCTGATTGACCGATAGTGAACAAGTACCGTGAGGGAAAGGTGAAAAGAACCCCGAAGGGGGAGTGAAATAGACACTGAAACTGAATACCTACAAGCTGTCAGAGCCGGTTTTCCGGTGATGGCGTACCTTTTGTATAATGAGCCAACGAGTTATTATTGCATGCAAGCCTAAGCCGTTAGGTGTAAGCGAAGGGAAACCGAGTCTGAATAGGGCGAATTGAGTATGCAGTAATAGACCCGAAGCGGGGTGATCTAGGTATGAGCAGGCTGAAGGCGGCGTAACAGTCGCTGGAGGGCCGAACCCACTAGTATGGCAACACTAGGGGATGACTTGTGTCTAGGGGTGAAAAGCCAATCGAACCCCGTTATAGCTGGTTCTCCGCGAAAACTATAGAGGTAGTGTCTCTGGTGTTCGTCGTTGGGGGTAAAGCACTGAAATGGCTAGGGGGAGTAAAATCTTACCAAACCATATCAAACTCTGAATACCAACGAATTATAGCCAGGGAAACAGTCCATCGGTGCTAAGGTCGGTGGACGAGAGGGCAACAGCCCAGACCGCCAACTAAGGTCCCAAAATGATGATTAAGTGGGAAAGTGAGTCGAAATTCCAAAACAACCAGGATGTTGGCTTGGAAGCAGCCATCGTTTAAAGAAAGCGTAATAGCTCACTGGTCTATTAGCGTTTCGGCAACCAAAATGTAACGGGGCTAAAATCATCTACCGAAGTTGCGGGTGGCACGTATGTGTCGCGGTAGCGGAGCATTCTGTAGGCCTGTGAAGCGTAAGGCGTGAGCCGGCGTGGAGGTATCAGAAGCGCGAATGTTGGCATGAGTAGCAGCTAATCAAGGTGAGAAACCTTGACGCCGTAAGAGCAAGGGTTCCTATCCAATGTTAATCAGGGTAGGGTGAGTCGACCCCTAAGGCGAGGCCGAAAGGCGTAGTCGATGGGAACACGGTTAATATTCCGTGACCTGTGCGAGAGTGACGAATTTGGTAAATTGTTGTGCCTTATTGGATTGGCGCGGCAGTGAACAAGTTCCAGGAAATAGCCCCAGCGTAGATCGTACCCAGAACCAACACAGGTGCTCGAGTCGAGTAGACTAAGGCGGTTGAGAGAACTATGTTGAAGGAACTAGGCAAAATGCATCCGTAACTTCGGAATAAGGATGACCTGTTTCAAGGCAACTTTAATCAGGTGACACAAACCAGGTGGGGGCGACTGTTTACTTAAAACCCAGGTCTCTGCTAAATCGTATAAGATGATGTATAGGGACTGACGCCTGCCCAGTGCTGGAAGGTTAAGCAGAGGTGTGCAAGCATTGATGTGAAGCCCCAGTAAACGGCGGCCGTAACTCTAACGGTCCTAAGGTAGCGAAATTCCTTGTCGGGTAAGTTCCGACCCGCATGAATGGCGTAACGATCTCCACACTGTCTCCAACATAGACTCAGCGAAATTGAATTCTCGGTGAAAATGCCGGGTACCCGCAGCTAGACGGAAAGACCCTATGAAGCTTTACTGCAGTTTCGTACTGGCACTAGGACTCATTTGCGTAGGATAGGTGGGACGCTTTGAAGTGCGGATTTTGGTTCGCATGGAGCGGTTGGTGAAATACCACCCTGATGTGTTTTAGTGTCTAACCCGTGTTCTTGAACCAGGGCAGGGGACATTGCGTGATGGGCAGTTTGACTGGGGTGGTCGCCTCCCAAAGTGTACCGGAGGCGCGCAATGGTCTGCTCAGGCTGGTCGGAAATCAGCCGGTGAGTGCAATGGCAAAAGCAGGCCTGACTGCAAGGCGGACACGCCGAGCAGAGACGAAAGTCGGTCATAGTGACCCGGTGGCCCCGCATGGAAGGGCCATCGCACACGGATAAAAGCTACTCTAGGGATAACAGGCTGATGCTACCCAAGCGTCCATAGCGACGGTAGTGTTTGGCACCTCGATGTCGACTCATCGCATCCTGGGGCTGGAGCAGGTCCCAAGGGTATGGCTGTTCGCCATTTAAAGCGGTACGTGAGTTGGGTTAATAACGTCGTGAGACAGTTAGGTCCCTATCTACTGTGGGCGTTGGATATTTGAGCGAACTTGACCTTAGTACGAGAGGACCGGGTCGAACGAACCTCTGGTGTACCTGTTGTCGCGCCAGCGGCACCGCAGGGTAGCTATGTTCGGAACAGATAACCGCTGAAAGCATCTAAGCGGGAAGCTGGTCGCAAGATAAGATATCCCCACGAGTTCAGTTCTAGACTAGGACATTGATAGGTCGTATGTGTAAGCCCTGCGAGGGGTTCAGCTTAACGATACTAATCGAACCATTGACTTTTTATCTTTCGTTTGGTTTTCCAAACGAAATGCTTGAAGAGAACGTTGTATAGTTGATTTATTACGAATGTTCATTGAGTTTAATTCTGGTGATTATAGAGCGGGAGTCACCCTCTGTTCCATTCCGAACCAGACAGGGAAACCCCGTATCGCCGATGGTACTTTGGCTTAAGCCACGGAAGAGTAGGTCGTCGCCAGAATTAAACTCAATTTGATATAAAAACCGTTTTAACCGCCCAAGTGGCGGTTTTTTTAACCGTTAACCAAAGAGATAAAAAGTGAAAAAATGGTTTCAATTTACAACATCCGGATTGCACAGAATAATAATTTCTGTAGAGCAGACCAATCATGGTGTCGAGACCAAACGGTACAGTTCATTAAGTGAAATGCCAGAGGGTGTTCGTATTGAATATATAACAGATTCTATATCAAACGAACATAAACCACTTACCTTGGATGAAATTGCCGCCGTGCGCCGTGAATTACGCGCAATAATAGCAAACGGTTTCCGCACAACTTCACGATAAAATCGTATAGTGTTTTTTTGATTTCTTGAATTTTTCATGCTATAATTCCACCATGATTACCGAAAAGATACAATCTATCTTAGATAGAATGCATGAAATTCTGCATAATGCCGTTGGTCCGCGCAACCGTCGTGAATACATGATGGAACATGGTATTACCGATCGTGATTGGCATTTTTCACTGACCGCGGATGATATTATAAAGAACAAAATTCCGGCAAATGTTATGGGGTGTACTGGGCGCGCAAAGTTATTCTGTAAATTGGCGGCGGATGCGGGGTTACCATGTTTTGCAGTTCGCACTGCATACGAACCCGATTGGAACGACGCGCGCGGCGGTAAAGAACACACGATTAGTGGACATCAAGTCATAGCAGTTGAAATTGATGGTAAATTACGTATGTTTGACCCCGGAAAACAAAAATTAGAATTTATAGATACCGATGTAGT
>JAEEQU010000018.1 GCA_016285415.1 Alphaproteobacteria bacterium
AATGATAGGAAGTTTTTTAATGAAGAAATATATAACAATATCTTTGTTGTTGTTTGTTCCGTTTATGTCCATGGCGGCCGATCATTGTACAAACCAATCTGAATATACGGTAGATAAACGTTGTTACGTAACAAACGATCAAAAAAAACAAAAACCATATAATGCGGTGGCTGGGATTTACGATATTTTTGGAAGAATCGTTTGTTCTGGAACCATAGTAAAATGGAATCGTGCGCTAACGAGTAAAGATTTTGTTGGATATGGAGATATGTTGTATTTTATTACCGCTAAACATTGTTCGGATGCCGATTTTAATGAGATTCCAGATGAAAAGTTGGATATTAAATTGCAAAATGGCGACAAAATAAGCGTCACTTTGGTTGAAGTTGGAAATTATGATTTGGCAAATGATAACAATCTTGATGGGGATTGGGCGATATACCGGTTGCCAGTCGATATGATCAGAGATATTCATGGACAATATCATATAAATGTAATTTCTGTGCAAAATATGGAAAATAAATTCCCATGGATATATGCAGATGCTAATGGATACCATGATGGCAGACTAATTCGGAATATTGGTTATGGAACATTAAAAATAATGAGTGATAAAGAAATCGAAGAATTTAAACAACGATACATAGACTATTTGCAAAAAGAAGGAATAACAAATATATCAGAGGAAAATACAGGTATCGAAGCCGATGGGGGAATATATGTATTGCATGATAGAGCAAGTAGTTTTAAACATAAATTACAAAGTGGTGTGTTTAGTTCGTGGTATCTTAAGAATTTAGTAGAAGATAGAACGTTAAAGGTTTCAAGCTGCTTTTTTAAAGAACCTAATAGATGTCAGAGTTGGTCGGGAAATTCTGGCGGGCCTTTTATCGATCGCAGTAACAAATTATGTGGGATACTTACCAGAGGAACGAGTCGTATAGGTGGTCCTAATCATGCCAGTACCACAGTAGACGATTTGATTGAGAATCCAGGGGAAAAAACAAGCATTGCCACAGAGTATATTTACAATAAAATAAATAAGCGCTAGATTAAGCAAAAATCTAGGTTGTTAAATAGATATTTGAACGTACCAGTGAATAAAGGTATAATCAGAGAGAAGTAAATTATTGGGGCAGGTAAATATAATAAAAAATCACCCAAATGGGTGAATTTTTGGTAGTGCATGCTGTGCAATCCACAACCCGATGAAATCAAAGAATTATTGCAGTTTGGGAAAGGAATTAAGGTATTTTTGAAAAAATTGTGATATAATAAGAATACAAAGTTAAACGCCAATCAAAATGATAGGAAGTTTTTTAATGAAGAAATATATAACAATATCTTTGTTGTTGTTTGTCCCGTTTATGTCCATGGCGGCCGATCATTGTACAAACCAATCTGAATATACGATTGATAGACGTTGTTATGTAACAGATGAGCAAAAGCAACAACAACCATATAAATCGGTGGTCGGAATATATGGTAGTGGGTATATTAATTGTACGGGGACCATAGCACGATGGAATTATTTGCATGGCTTCGCGCGCAATGATTCAGCAGATTTTAAAGCACCGCGATTGGATAATTCGCAATACCTTGCGCGCAAAGATTTATCAGATTCAGATTCAAGTTTATATTTATTTACCGCCAAGCATTGTACGGATGTCGATGGCGATGGTATCTCGGATAAAACTTTGCATATTAAATTGCAAAATGGTGATAAATTTGATGTGACACTGGTCAAAACTGGGGATTATGATATAACAAACGATAGTAATTTCTATGGTGATTGGGCGGTATATCGGTTCCCGGACAATTCATTTCAAGAATCCACAGATCCGGTGATTCAAAATATAGCACGATATACCGGGGATACGGGTTCCACTACAATACCATGGGTATATGCTGATACTGATGCCATAACACGCGACGGCAGACCCATTGATTTAATAGGATACGGTTGCTTAAAAATAATGAGTGATAATGAAATAGAAGAATATAGACAAAAATATGTACGTGCATTGGAGAAAGCCGGTATAACCGACAGGTCATATTTAAATACGGGCCTTACAAATGATGGGGGAATAGACCTTTCCAAAAAGGCGGTGCCTATACTCCAGACATATAGAAGTTATAAGGAAGTGTTTGGGGACGAACAATTAAAAGTTTCAAGATGTTTTTTCCGTAACAGTAACAATTTGTGTCAGGGTTGGAGTGGAAATTCGGGTGGACCGATGATTGATCGTTCAGACAGATTGGTTAGCATACTTACGCGTGGGGATGTAAATATAGGGGGTGCTGATCACGCAAAAATGGCGGGTTATGTTCAAGATTTCGACAAAGATACGAATAGCACAGGTGGTGACGGTGATATTCCTGTGGGACGTGTTTATCAATTAATGAACAAGTAGATATAATAAAACCACCCATCTGGGTGGTTCAATTTTTGGCAGTCCCAACGGGAATTGAACCCGTGTTACCGGAATGAGAATCCGATGTCCTAACCTCTAGACGATGGGACCAAAATACCCGATAATTTTAACGATTTAATTTTATTTTTCAATAACTTTTGCATTTAACAATTTATACCATAAAATTGAATTTGAATCGGTATAGGTCGGTTCATAATCGTTTTTGGCCAACAGGTGTTTTGAATTGGTATTTTTCGGCGATGTGTTGGCGCGAATAGATTGAACTGATTTTGTGCGCGCAAAATCTTCTATTTGTTTCAGTGCATTTGATGCAATATGTTTATGTGCATGTGCAGAATCAATAAATATCCACAATTCTGAACTAATTGCCCCAGTGGAAATCAAATCTAGGCCAACAATACCGGCAAATTCGCCGTTGGCACGAATAATAAATTTTTTATTGTATGGCAAATCATGTAACACGCGTGCCATTTTTTCAACCATAGTTGCACAAAATATGAATTTAAATCTTTGAAAATTATTTGCACGCGCCCACCAAAAATATGGCGCCAAATTTTCATAATTCCTTTTTGTCGCAGAATTAAATTCACGAAACTGTGAAATAATATGCCGCAGCGAAAATTCTTCTAATTCAACACCCATAACGCGCAGAATTATAAAAAACTTGCTCGCAATTGCAAGAAATATTAGAAAAATCCAATAAAGTGGATTTTTGCAAGACAATGTGAAAAAAATAATTGACCACGAAAGCGTTTTTTTATTAACATGAATTCTATGGAAATGAGAAAATTTTTATTTGTTTTACTGTTAATCTTTTCGTGCGCGGTTGCAAACGCGGCAAATTACCGTGCGGCATTGGTCGCCGATATGAATACTGGGCGTGTTTTGGTTGCAGAAAACGCGAAACAGCAAAATTATCCGGCAAGTTTGACCAAAATAATGACACTGTATTTGACGTTTGATGCATTGGAACATGGGCGGTTGCATTTGGATGATTATTTGATTGTTTCAAACAATGCAGCATCGGCGGCACCGGTGAAATTGGGGCTGACCGCGGGAACCAAAATTCGCGTAGAAGATGCAATTATCGCGTTGGCGGTTTACAGTGCAAATGATGTTGCACGTGTGTTGGCCGAAAATCTAAAGGGTGGAAAAGAGCAAACATTTGCATCACTGATGACGCGGGTTGCACGTGAAATCGGACTATCGCAAACAAATTTTGAAAATTCATCGGGACTGCCAGATGATGATCATCTGTCAACGGCGCGTGATATTGCGTTGCTGTCTATGGCGGTGTACAAGCATTTTCCACAATATTGGAAATATTTTGGTATAAAAAGTTGGACATATAACGGCAAGACATACAGTAATGGTAATCGTTTGTTGGAAACATATCCTGGGTGCGATGGTATGAAGACGGGGTACACCAACAAATCAAAATATTCATTGGTTGCAACAGCAAAGCGTGGCGGACATCATCTGATTTCGGTGGTTTTGGGTGCAGAAACCAAGGATGTACGTTCTGATGTGGCCGCAGATATGTTAAATCGCGGATTTGCGATGCTGGATAGGGGTGCACCGATGGTGGTTAAAAATACATCAACAACCAGTGTACATTCTGAACCGGCCCCAGTAACATCGCCAATTGTGCAGAAATATGCGTCTGATGCGCCAAAAATTCAATATGCGCCCAGCGCTGTTGGGGGTGTTGGTGTCCAGTTTGGTGCATTTTCAACCACGGATGCGGCAAATTCTATGGTTGCGCGGATTAAGGGGACACTTGGTGCGGCGGCACACATTGAACCAACGGGTACGGGACTTTATCGTGTGCGTGTAACTGGCCTGTCGGAATCCGCGGCCCAGAATTTAAAAAATCGTGGTATTGCCGCAGGAATAGATTGCTATGTGTTTCATTAATTGCTACGATATCTGCAAATGAATCCAAAAATAGAAAAACTTATTAAACAATTCGCAAAGTTGCCACGCGTTGGAAATCGTGCGGCGCGCCGTATTGTGTTGGGACTGTTGCAGGATAATACGGGGCGTATTGAAAAGTTGGTTGATGCATTGGTTGACGCCAATGAAAATATTTATCCATGTCCTAATTGTGGGGTGTTGACCGATAAAAATACGGATAGATGCGAATATTGCCGTGATATGGCGCGCGCAAATGGGATGCTGTGCATAGTGCGTGATTTGTCAGATGTTTGGGTGCTGGAAAAATCGGGTGTGTTTAATGGCCGGTATCATATATTGGGTGGATTGTTGTCAGGTGTTGCGGGTGTTACCCCAGATGATTTAAATATGGGAAATTTATCGGCGCGCATCGCTGATGAAAAAATAACAGAAATTATTTTTGCATTACCAAATACGGTTGAAGGTAAAACAACCCAGCAATATATAATATCAACACTTGCAGGTTCCAATGTAACATTTAGCGAATTGGCATCAGGTGTGCCATTGGGGGGCGATTTAGATTATATTGACGATGGAACACTGTCGTTGGCATTTGGGGGGCGTCGTGCATTATGACAGATAAAATTTCATCTTTGCCACCGGTTTCCGAAATGATGCGTGCGTCGGGTTTGGAACCAAAAAAACAATTTGGTCAGAATTTCTTGTTTGATTTGAATTTAACCGGTCGTATCGCGCGCAGTGTCCCTGATATAGAAAAAACAACGGTTATAGAGGTTGGCCCTGGGCCCGCCGGTCTGTCGCGTGCATTACTGTTGGCGGGTGCGGCGCGCGTAATTGCAATAGAGAAAGATAAAACAACAGAACCAATTTTATCGCAAATTGTTGCGGCATCAGATAATCGGTTTAATGTTATTTATGATGATGCGTTGCGTGTTGATATGGCAAAATTGGCGGGCGGTGATTTCGCAATATGTTCAAATTTACCATACAATGTTGGAACAGAATTATTGGTGCGATGGTTACATGATATTGCATGTGGTGTGCCAATAAAATCTTTGACACTGATGTTTCAACGCGAAGTGGCAGAGCGTATTGTTGCACATATGGGCAACGAACAATATGGTCGTTTGGCGGTTTTGGTGTCATTGGTTGCAGATGCGAAAATATTATTTAATGTGCCGTCCACTGCGTTTGTTCCGCGTCCACGCGTAGAAAGTGCGGTTGTTCAAATAATTCCAAATGCAAACAAAATAAAAAATATTGGTGATATAAAAAATATAGAAAATCTGACGGCACGCCTGTTTGGTATGCGTCGCAAAATGATACGCGGAATAATGCGTGATGTGGACTGGGCGAATTTTGGGTTAAACGGGACAGAACGTGCCGAAGAAATATCACCCGAAAAATTTTTGGAAATATCAAAAAAATTGATTGCATAACCGATATAGATTTCTGCTATAATGATTATTGAGTTTATAGGGGAGAGAGAATTATGTCTATATCGGTATTAATATTTTTCGCAATTGTTTTTGCATTGGTATTTGTGTTGCGAATTGCACGTGTTGGGGCGTTGGTTGCTTTTTTGTTGGCCGGTATACTGTCGGGGCCGTTTGGTTTAAATTTATTCCAAGTAAATGAAACATGGACGTTCCTTGGCGATTTAGGCATATTATTTTTGTGGTTTAATATTGGTTTAGAAATAAATATGAAACGTCTGTGGCAAATGCGGCGAACAATTTTTGGGTTCGGTGCAGCCCAGGTTTTAATGGTTGCGGTAATGTTATTCCCAATTTTGGTCGGCATAACACCATGGTCAATTATGGGTGTGATAACGGTGTCATTGTTGATGGCAATGTCCAGTACATCCGAAGATATGCAATTATTGACCGACAGAAACCAATTAAATACCAATATGGGACATCAAACGTTTTCTATATTGTTATTCCAAGATTTGTTATCTATTCCGTTGTTGGCCATGTTGCCGGTTTTGGCGGGTCGTTCGTTTAATTTGGGCGCGGCGGTAATTGATGTTTTTGTTACCACAGTCACATTGATTTTTGGTGTTGTTGTTGTTGGGCGCTTTATCTTAAATCCATTGATAAAACGCGTATCAAAATTAAAATCGCACGAGGCATTTTTGCTGGTTGTGATGTTAAATATTGTTTTGTGGGCGGTTATAATGGATTTGTTGGGGTTGCCAGCGGGATTAGGGGCATTCTTGGCCGGTATGTTAATGTCTGAAACAATTTACAGTCATCAAATACGTGCAGAAATAGGACCGTATGCATTATTGTTCTTGTCATTGTTCTTTATATCGTTGGGTATGGGATTAAATATCAATATATTATGGGCTAATTGGTACATCGTTTTGTTAGGGATGGTTGGGTTGGTGTGTGTTAAATTTATCGCACTGTTTATGGTCGCGCGTGTGCGCAATGTTGGGGTAAATGATGCACGCCTTATTGCGTTGATGTTAAGTCAGGGTGGTGAATTCGCACTGTTGATGTTCCAAACCATGAAAACCAGTGGTATATCAGCGGTTCCACCAGAACACCAAGAAATATTAACGGCGATAATAATTCTGTCTATTATTTCTACACCGTTCTTGTTGGCGATTCACGATAAAATTGGCCGTTCGGCAAAATGGTTCGCAAAATCGCGCCAGAAACAACTTAATGCGGGCGCCGCCGCGGTTCAACCAGTTGTCATGATATGCGGGTTTGGACGTGTGGGGCAAATTATCGCATATGTGTTGGGTGTGCGTAAAATTCCGTATGTCGCACTTGATTTAAGTGTTAATGCGGTTATGCTTGGGCGCGAAAGCGGTTATAATGTATTTTATGGCGATAGCACAAATGCGTCGGTATTGCGCGAATTTGGGCTGGGAAATCGTCGTTTGCGTGCGGTTGTAATTGCACTGGATAATAGTAATACCGCCCGTAATGCAGTTTTAACCGTCAAAAGCATTGCACCAAAGGTCAAGATTTTTGCACGTGCGCGTAATTTGACGGAATCGCGCGTCATGATTAAAGAAGGTGTCCAAGAAGTATGGCCTGAAACCATAGAATCGTCACTGATGTTGGCGCGAGGTGTATTGGGACAGTTGGGTATTCCTGATGATGTTGTGTTAAAATTATTGGGCGAAATGCGTTCGGAAAATTATTCAGAATTGGATAACGCATTAACCGATCAACATAATTAAAAAACCGACCATTTGGTCGGTTTTTTCTTGGCTTGATTATTTCCCAAATTATTATAAAAACAAACATTTGACATTGACTTTTTTTGTGCAAATATGTTAAAAAAACAAAGGATTTACCATGCAAAATAATACAGGAACCATAATGGCAACATCTTCTGGCCGTCCGGAACAGGTACGTGCGGCGCGTACACGCAGAAAATACCGCGAAGATACACGTAAAATGGTTGAACAGGGTTTTAACCTGCGCGATTATATGTCTGTTTATGGTATGTTTGAAAGACCAGATGCAGAAACCTATACACAAATTTGCGAAGATTTTATAGATGCGGAAAATAACAATGTTGCATTTGTTGAACCAGTAAAATACAAAATCAACGAAGAACAATATTACCGTATTTATAAAACACCATTATCAAATTATGGGACTTTATTGACATTGGTGAACCCAAAAGAACATAAAATTTCTAAAGAGTTATATTATAAATTATGCATTATTGCGGTGGCGGCGCGCGGTCCGTTTGCGGGTGGCCCATGGAACGGCGATCGTGGTGATTCGTGGGGACATGAAATTGCATGCGTACGCCCAGAATATTTGGCCGCAGGTAAATATAAATATTTGTGCCAAATTGCGTGTAAAACAAATGGCGCGGCATTGCGTAACATAGATTACAATAGATTAACCGAACAAGAATTTGTTGATATATTTATGGTGGCGGCGCATAAGTTCGAAAAACATGAATGTTATGGTATTACCCCAGATTTAAAAAATTATTCTTTTGTGAATCCGATATTGTTACGTTTGGTTGATATCTCTGTGCATATTCCTGTTTCGCTGTATCAGGGGTGTTTGGTTGCATATGCGCGTAAATATGGCATAGATAAATTAGAACATGCCATCGGTGCATATGATAAAAATGTGCTGACGAATATCAAGATGGCATTAAGCGCAGGACAAAAAAGAAAATAAAATTAAATGCTCCATTTGGGGCATTTTTAATTGCTTTTATTTATGTATCTTGCTATATTTGACCAAGATTCAATGGAGAAAAAATGGTAAAGATACTAAAAACACTTGCTGCAATATTTGGCATAGTTGCACTGGATCAAATTGTAAAGTGGAAGGTGTTGTTTTTATTACTGCATCCGGCATCGCCTGAATTTATGTGGGATGGAATATCACCTGTTCAAATTAGCCACGTAACAAATTTCTTTAATGTTTTATTTACGTGGAATCCAGGAACAGCGTTTTCTTTCCTGCGCGATTTTGGTGATGGTGCACCAATAATTATGGTTATTGCAACAGGGATAATTATCGGGTTGGTTGCGTATTACCTGTTTGCACGCGCCAAAGATTATGAACGTGTACCACTGATTTTGATACTTGGTGGGGCGCTTGGTAATTTTATAGACCGTTTGCGTTTTGGCGCGGTTGTTGATTTCTTGGATTTTCATGTTGGTGCATGGCATTGGCCTGTATTCAATGTTGCCGATGTATTTATCACAGTTGGCGTATTGCTGTACATATTAAATTGGTGGTTGGCACGCCGTCGTTGTTTAAAGAATATAAAGGGGTAAATAATGGTTCAGTATCTTAACAATAATAATTCTGGATTTGCGGCATGGAATGCGAACCGTAGTGCGATGGCGGCGGACAAACCAAAATCAAAATTGGGTGGATTTTTGTGGTGGCTGATTTTGTTTATGGGAACATGGTGGCTAATCAGTATGTGGACAACACCAAACGATAAACCTGCACCAACAGATTCTGATATCGCGATTGTTGCAACAGATAATTTGGAATTGCCTGCGCGTGAAATTCGTGGTGATAAAATTGTGGCAAATGTCCAAGGGCTGCGCGTATCAAAAATATCTTTAAATGATTATGCGGCAACATCGTCCAAAAATGATGAAATGCGTGTAACATTGTTGCCCGCAGATACCGATTTTGCCGAGGTTGGATTTACCGCAACTGGAACAACCGCGCCCGATGTAAAAACACATTGGACGGAACAAGACGGCAAGATGGTTTGGCGTAATAGCGATGGCGTTATTTTTACGCGTGATATTAAAATAGATGGTTATTTGATAAATATTACCGATACAATTGAAAATAAAACAAAACGTGAATTAACATTTGCACCCTATGCGCGTATTGTGCGTGTCGGGCATGAAAATGCGGCGGGTGTTTCCACGGGTGCGATAACGAATACTAATTCCAAGGTTCGCTATAACGATTGGAACAGTTTGGATAAAAAATCATATGCGTATTCTACAACAAATGGGTTCTTTGGTTTTTCTGATCAATATTGGCAAACAATTGCCGAAATAAAATCACCAGATCAAACGATGCGTGCAAAATCTGTGGGTGATAAATATGTCGCGGATGGTTCTGCGGCGGGCGTGGTTGTTTTGCCAGGGAACACTGGGATATTTACAACGACAATTTTTGCCGGTCCACGTGATCAAACAATACTAGATGCCGCCGCGACAAGTATTTCGGGGCTGAACAAGACGGTTGATTATGGTTGGTTCTGGTTCTTTGCGCAACCATTACTGTGGATATTGAATATATTAAATTCTGTTGTGATGAATTACGGTGTCGCAATAATTTTGTTAACAATATTGTTGCGGTTATTGATGTGGCCATTGACGCGTAAATCGTATGTGTCATCTATTCAAATGCAACGGATGCAACCCGAAATGCAACGCATACAAAAATTGTATGCAAATGACAAGGCGCGTCTGCAATTAGAAATGATGAATCTGTATAAAACGCACAAGACATCGCCAATGTCGGGATGTTTACCAATGTTGCTTCAGATTCCAATTTTCTTTGCGTTGTACAAGGCGCTGCTGGTTTCGGTTAATATGCGCAATGCTGGATTTTTATGGATACATGATTTGGCGGCAATGGATCCATATTTCATATTGCCAAGATTGATGGGTGCGACAATGTGGTTGCAACAGTATTTGCAATCTGGTCGTACCAAGAAAGCAGATAAAAATGCCAATGATATATCGGCATCAACGGGGCGTGTGATGAAATGGTTGCCAGTAATATTTACGGTTATGTTTGCGTGGATGCCGGCGGGTTTGGTATTGTATTGGACGATATCAAATGTATTTGGGATTATCCAAACATACATAATCAAAAAACAATTGGCGAATAAATAAAAGAAAGTCTGGCATTTGCCGGACTTTCTTTTAATCACAAATTATTTTATACAGTGCATCAGGTGTTTGCACAAATGGTGCGTGCATCCCAATAGCATATTTTGCAAGATTTACGCATGTCCATGTTTTAATAGGGAACACATGTGGCACATTACATGGAATATACACAAAACGCCATCCGTGTTGTCCCAGAATACGAATATCACGCAATTTGATTTTGATAATGTCGGTATGATTTCGTGATATAAATTGATACAGCAAAAATTCATTTTTGTTTTTTACAATTACCGCGCAGTGTTTAAAATTCTTGCAAAAAATATTTGGTAAAATTTTTGAAGATTTTGGTGCAAATGCAATGATAACCATTTTTACTCTCCCTTTTAGTTTATTCAATCCAACCGCGTTCACGTGCGGCCTTGTCAATAATACTCATCGCAGAATCCCATATGGCTGCGGCGTGATTTTCGCGCCATATATATTGGTGTGGTGCACGATGCCGATCACCAAATTCCTTCATAATGGCAAGATGCGCATCTGTTAATTTTCCGCATAAATATAATTTGGTAATCAGTGTTTCCACATCAACCAATTCGCAAATTCTGCGCGAAGACGTTTTGTTGCGATGCACACTAATATCATTGCGCACAGATTTTGAATATAAAAACCAGAACCACAATTGTTCGGCATTTTGAAATTTTTCGGGTGTATAATTTGTTTGGATAGATGTCATTAAAATTCTCCTTTGATTTGTTATTATTTCATCGTTTTTATATATAAAACTATACGATTGACTAAATTAAATATTACAACTTTTAATTGAACCGATTCGTTGAATTACGATTCGTTCAAAGATTTTGCTCTTTTGTGGGCGAATCGTGTTTAACTAAATTTATGCGATAAAAAAAGACGTGCAAAATGCGACGTCCTCTCTCGGTGTCTGTTAAACATGATACTTTTATGTTATGTCATATTGAATCCTTTTAATAAAAAAACCGCCATAACGGCGGTTTGGTTAATTTTATTTTAATCCATTTTATAACTCTATCGGTGGGAAGCAATCGCCACCCGCATCCGGACAGCAATTAAAACCATCTTCACCCATATCGGTATATGTTTCACCCGGACAGCATCCATACGAATCAGGGTTTGCACCACCGTCGCATGTAACCGCCGAAGATTCTTCGGCCACAGCTTCGGCCTTTGGTTTATTTTCTTTTTCAAATGGATTTTTAATATTTCCATCTTCGTCATATTGAAGTCCAAGAACCTGGGTGTTATATTCTTGGCTACCCTTCTTAACAAGAAGATTTTGACTTTGTTGTTTTTGGTTTTCAAATAATGCTTCTTGTTTTGCATTATTCTTGGCCTGGTATGTACCAAATGAACGACAATAGAAATCAATCGTTGCAAAACTATATTGGCTGCACTTTGGTTTGCCTGCACCATCTGTAATAGGAACGCAAGATTCATTATCTTTACAATCACAGCATTCTTTTTGAATAGATGATTGCATCAGCGAACGAACCTGGCCGATCAGTTCTTCCATATTTTGAGATTCTCGGATTTCCTTGGATACAGAACCGCGTTTGATTTTTGCGGGTTCATGAATTGCACAATGACGTGTATCACCGTTATCTGGGTCGCCACATGTTATAGCCAAATCAACAGGTGAAAATACGGTAATACGTGTTCCGGCCGCAATAGAAAATGGTGGGGTTGTGTTATCCATTATATCAACCAATAATTTTGTTGCGACATTATTCCATGCGGTAATAATTTCGTTCTTCGCCAATTCTGATGAACGTACCGTACCACTTTGTACAACGGTGTTATTATCCAAATCAATTTGATTAACGAATGCATCGGATATTGGTGCAATCAGATTTACCGCCGCCGGAACAATTGCGGTCAACATTGGCATAACGAATTGCTGAATATAATCGGTACTGCCGTGCCCAGGAACACCCTTGCGTCCCTGGGTATCGGCGGAAAATGGATTATCCCCGCTAAATGAAAATTCAACACCATCTGGACGGATGAATTGATACCATTCAATTTGCATACGACCAACGGCTTTGTATGGTCCAGGCAGGTCGCCGACAACACGCCCCAACAGAAGTGTGCCCGTTGGTATTATAACCGTGCGGCCATTATCAGAATAAACATTGCGATCAACCGTTGCGCGCACCGGCAAACCACTTTCCAGTAATTTGATGTCGGCCTGAATATCTGAAACAATTGTTGCCGGAATTGGTTTATATTGACGCAATACAAAACTTCTGTCATAGGGCATGGTGGAATAAACCGTACTATCTTCATCGTCATAACCCGAAAACTCATTTGTTTTCTTGCGTGGTTTCATTTTAATGTGGAAGGCCACATCTTGACTAAAATCGCTTGCCGCCGCATCACCTGGGGATGCTTTTTGAATGCCCAAATCTGCATCAGTTAATTGGTACGAACGCGCCGCACCCGCACGGCCAGAACCACCGCGTACGGTCAATGATGGCATACGTTCTTGGGGTGTTAAACGAATATGTTCAACATCCGACCCAATTTTGCGTGTCGGATTTGTTATATCCATAATATAACCAGTATCTGCATTATAGATACCTGTTGCATTTTTGCATTCGGTATCAGAAAACGGATGGTAATAATATGCGCCTGCCTTGGGGGTTATCCAACCACTTTGAATACCAGCGGTGTTATATCCTGGGAACGAGAAATCAGAACAACCATTTCCAAATGGTGAACGATACCTGCCCGATGTTGCAATTGGTTGTGATGGCATTGGTTGCGTGGCAAAATCCGCAGGTGGTACGATATCATTGATGTCGTCATCAAAATCAGTTCCACCAAGATCTTCTTCTTCATCGTCAACATCAATATCATCAAAATATTCTGATTCTTCTTCGGGTTTTGGTTCAATCTTTGGCTTTGGTTTTTCAATTGCACTGATTACACCAGTAATAGCATTTTTTGTTTCAATTGGTTCTGGGCCAACTTCAACAGATGTCCATTTAATCACCGCGCTGATATTGGTGCGTGGCATTGCCTTGACGGGTTCGTAATTCAATGTGATTTGACAAGGTGTATCCGCGGTTATAAATGTTTGGTCATTTGTGCAAGTTGTTGTTGTTGTTAAACCAACCTTGTCATCGTCTTCGTCTTCAACATGAACAACGATATCTGTTATTTGCACGCGTACATTTGAATAAACCTGAATTTCAATATTGCGGGTTTCGCCGACCATAGTATTTGCCAAATCAATTTGTGCACTTGGTTCAAACCGCAATTCTGGGGTTTCAGGAATAATTTCTTTATCTGGAATAATTTTCTTGCTGTTTTTATTTCCCAAAAGCAACAGCAACAATATAACGACGATAATCAACGCCGCAACCATCAGCAACCACAACACCGCCTTGGGCGTAGATTTACGAAAATCTGAAAAATGTTGACTTAATTTTCCCATAATATGATTTTCCCCGACATTATATTATTGGATTCTTACGACTTGGCAACTGGCACCACTGAACTTTAACAATTGGTCACACAGTTGTTGTGCCGTATCAATATCTGGCATTGGTCCAATACGCAGACGATACAAACGTGCCGCCGATGATGTTGAACCCAATTCGCCAACACCCTGTTCGTCAACCGCATAGAATACGCTGTCTTTATATTTGGTCAGTAACCCTTTGCCGTCGTTGCCACTGAACTTGGCCAACAATTCGGCCCAGTAATCGTCCAATGCCTTGACACTTTTATCCGAACGCAATTCAACGGCGACACCGTTTTGATTACTGGATATCAGTGGAATATTAGATTGTGGCAAATATGAACCAGCGGTATTTCTTTCGGTTGGCAACATGGTCAGGTTCGTTGATGAACCGCCACCATTACCGTACATATTCATAATCATTGCGCCATTTGTTGCTGGCATTGACATCTGCATTGGTTGTGTGGCATAACCGCCAATTTGCATTGGGGTTGCCGTATAACCACCCATACCAGAATTTATCGCGGTTTGGTCGGCATTATACAGAACATTGTTCAATGATTGACCTGATAACATACTTTGCGCGACATTTGCTTCGGCCAATGCCATCACACTTGCGGTATCGGCAATCAAGAACGGTTTTGAACGCTTTTTAATGCAAACAATACGTTGACCACTGCGCAGAACCATATCGCCAACGGCTTCCACGATTAACAGACGCCCGTCTTGGCCATCGGTACGGAAACCAACAGGGGATTCGCCACCTTCTACCAATAATGATACAACCGGACGCTGTGTCATAGAAATAACCTTGTCCCCGAAATCAATGTATGTGAACACGCGGTCGCGCCATACACGTTCAGGTGCAATTACATAGTCATCAGGATTCGGAACAAATATATCCAAATCAAAACGGAATTCGGATGGATCAATTTTCATTGTTTTTATCCAACCATAATCTTCGCCGTCAACACCAACAGTATTACTTTTGGGTGCAGATTTTTTGAATATAGAATTCATACCACTGGTTGTACCCGCAGATGCCGGCGCAACACCAGTAATACGTGCATTGCCATCCAAAACGACATCAACCTGGGAATATGTGATGTCCGCCGCGTTGGATGGTTCACTGCGCAGATAGAAAGTATAAATATTACCTGATTTACCAGTTACGATTAAGTTTGTATCGGAACCCATATTATCAGGGGCCGGCGTGATATACATTGTGCGTGTGCCTTGTTGGCTTTCAATAGAAAACAGACCGGTATTTCCAACAACGGCGTCTTCAATTTGTTCGCCATTTGGCAGGTTAACCATCGTAACCATCCCATTACGCAGTTTAATCGGTAACACAGTCCCCGTTTCCCACGACAACTGTGTGTATCCAGGTTTAAGGCTGCCCGTGGCCATATTGGCGTTTGGATTATCCCATGCACTTTGTATACCATAGTTTTTTGCACAATCTGCGCCCATTGTAATCATGGCGCAAACAACACCAACAACCGATACTTTTAATTTCAAGAATTTTAACAACGTCATCTTTCCTTTCCTTTGCACTATTTAATTACCTATGTATCGCGTCCAGTGGATCTTCGCCACCTTCTACGGTATATTCTGAAACTTTCAATCCCAATGGATTATCCAACCGTTCCGTCCATTCTATTTGGGCATGATTATCAACCGTC
>JAEEQU010000019.1 GCA_016285415.1 Alphaproteobacteria bacterium
ACCCGTTATGATTTTTGCAGATGATCATTATATAAAATGGGCGCGCATGATTCCCGACACCGGCAAACTTCTGTGTGCACCTGGGTACAAAGTAAATTCATCTGGTACCGATTGTGAACTGGCGGATGAATGCGACCCCAGTTATGTTGGTCCCTGTCCAAATGCATACCCATCAACCAACTTATACGATGAAGATAAACATGATAAAGTAAGCGACACTGCCCAAAATTGTTGGTATATCCGCTGTAAAAATGGGAACGGTTTTGATCCCGAAAAAATAAGTACCGCCGAATGTACCACTTGTGTTCAGGGGGCAAAAATTGGTGTAAACGACGCCACTGGGGTATGCGAAACCTGTAAAAATCCAGGGGAATTTTTTGCCGACGGTCAATGCAAACCCGCACGATATCAGATTCCAAATCTGCAATTGGCCAAAGGAATAGATTATTTAAATTCGGACAACGAATGTTGGCGTGAATCAGATACCGCAAAATTCAAGAGTTGTGTTCTGTGTGAAAAGGGAAAATGTTATAACGAAACCAATCACAACTGCGGTAATTGCCCATCGGAATAATTGTTGAACACCAGTAATTAATAAAAACGGTCGCAAATGCAACCGTTTTTTAAATTCCTTTCCACTAACAACTAACCACTAATCTTACCATTTGTGGCGATAATATCGGCACCAATTTCTATTTTGCCGCCCGCTTCGCGCAGTATCAAATCACCCGCCGCAATTTCTGCAAAATCCAGTGATGTTGACATAAACGCATCAAACTTACCCGCGGCAACCCATGCCAAATCCATTGCTGGACATCCGGTTGTACGAACATCTGCGGCATTCATTGGATTTCCCGCAATACCGTTATATGCAACCGTCATATCTGTGCCATCGGTAATATTTGATGTGCGGATGCGCGCAGAATGGAACGCGGAATATGAAAATGCACCCGTACCACTTTCGGCATAATACAAATATTCATCAATTGGCGAATAAATCAGTGCAATTTTGGTTTCGTCCATTGTCCGCAGCGCAAGTGATATTGCAAAACGCGGATTCGCGCGAACAAAATTAGATGCCCCAGACAACGCCAGGACAAATTCGTCACGACCATCACCGGCGCGCACCACATTTGGTGTCAACAAACCCGCCGATGGACGAACCAATGATAAATCGGATAATATTTCTTCTTCTATACGGGTGGCGGCACGACGCACAAAATCACGCGCACCACGCAGGGACTGTTGCAGGTTTTCAACCTCGCCAAAATCGTGGCGCAGACCCGTTGCGGTCCGTTGCAATGCCATGAACATTTTGTTTAATTCTGGTGAACCCTTAATCAACAATTCCATTGCACATCCCCCCGGAATAATGGCAAATTAGAAACCAAACCCAGCGAATTTCTTTTTGAAATCTGCGGTTCTGCGGCCTTTTTCCCCAGTGTTTGTACGTTGGCCGGTCCATGCAGAATGATTCAAATTATCTGTGGACAGAACCAAATCCTTGTTTACCGAAGAAAACATCTTTACTGTTTTGCCGTCGGTCCGCGTAACGTTGATTTCATAATAATCTGGATGAATACCTTTTTTCATCACAATACCCCTTATGTTTTAATTTTTGCCACGCAATTATACTGTGTTTTTTCGGAAAATCAAGGCAATAATACAATTATGCCACTTAATAGCGTCCAATACACCCCAAATACGAATTTCCGGTGGATTCAAGTATGTTTACAAACCGATTCTTGTCGCGGCCGGCAAATAATGCCAATATCGTTCCCGCATCGGTGGCCAACATATCGGCAACCGTTGCGATTTCCGAACTCATTTTCTTGAAAAATCCACTGGCTGGATATATTTCTGCCGCAAATAACTGGTGCGTGGCACCCGATTTATGCGCATTTTGGTTTTTGGCGTGTTCTATGACCATTAACTGACATTCTGGGGAAATTATCATTTTTTCGGTCACAATCGCGTTTCCGCCCAATAATTCACCCCACCAACCCGTTGAACCATAGAAAACAGGATAATAGATAACCGCGTCTGGATGTTCAACAAAAACATCGGCGACATTTAAATCGCCCGTTATAACATTTGGCATTTCGCCAATTGCAGAATTTATTAGTTTGCGTGCCGTCTGATACTCGGTATCGGACTTGGTGCTGCGTGGCCAATAAAGAATCGGAAATCTACTCATTGCTAAGAATTATATCAGATTCGGTGTAATTAAAAAAGGGGGTATGCAAAAATAAATTACTTGATTTTTTATTTTTTTATCTTTTGCCACCATTTTCCAAGCAATTGACGGCCCACGCTAAAGTCATTTTGCAACTTTTTATAGAACTTATCTGACACGCTGACATTGAATAATGTCTTAATCAGTGATGGTATAGATGTCATAAACAGCGCGAAAAACGCCCCCATCAATATCATGGTTAGCAAACTATCGTTACGTAACATTAGGCCATCAATCAATAATTTCGAATCGTTTTGTGCGATTGCCTCGGCCACGCGCGATACACTGCCAATATCACCGAAAATCGCGTTCAAGAACATTATTGCAAATGTTACAAATACCGCCGTCATCGCAATTCCAACCGCACCGGATATTACATCGTTTATCATGGCCTGAATGGTGCGTCCACCCTTTGGAAATACATCGGTCCATCCGCCAAACAGCCATGTTAACAGCATAAATGGCAACATAACCAAATCTAACGACAGCATAACAAATATCTCTAGGAAATATGTTAATATTGGCAACACCGATACAAAGAACAGAATCAAAATCAACATTCCGATAAACAGCATCGGTATATTTGGGAAAATCGGGATTTTCCACAGAATCTTGTGCATATAATCATAATTAAATGCCATATTCATCATGGTCCATCCAACCGTCATCCCAAGGCCATTTAATTGGTGCACCTGGGCGACTTCGCACGCAAGACCGCTGCGCAATTTTGTTGGGAACACACCACCCGGCATATCACGGTTGGCAATTGACACTTTATCATTATTACCATCCATAATCGTTGTCGCAACCATACATTCGGTGAATTTATCCGAATCGCCAACAACATGATTTATAGACATACCAATATTAAATATAGGTTCTATGACGATATCGGTAATTAAGCGTGGAAATGGCATGGCCAGTAATGCAATAACAAGCCCCAGTTTGAACAGGTGCGTACCGAATGTCGCCGCCATTGACCAGCCAGCTTCAACTTTTTTATTTATAAACCCGTACGCGATTGTCCATGTGAAATATATTACCGTTAACATCGCCGCCGTTGGAATCATAACTTTTCCAAGATTTTCATATATGCTTGGTAATATATTTGACATTGTCGCCATGATTGAAGAAAACATCGTGCATGTCCAACACGAAGAAAAAAATCCTAATGCTTCGTTCATATCAACCGGTGCAACCGTACGATATATAGAAAATCCGGTCAGTGCAGCCGCCCCCCCAATAAGTGCCCATGGCAGCACCGCACTAGCCGTCAATGGGAAGAACGATAAAAATACAATTAAAAATTTTTTTAACTTGCTCATTTCTTTTAATTATATCACAATTTTACCAAGATGTGATATAAATCAAAATAGAAAATGTAGGATAAATGTTTTTTATACAAAAAAATTTTCTAAATTGGACACGACGCTTGGCCTTGCCTGTGGTATTGTGCGTGGCATTATTTGTGCCAAATGCGGCGTTTGCCCGTTGGGAAATTGTTGAAACATTAAATCTTGCACCATTCGTTCCACGCGTATTGGATGCATTTATGATGGTCGCACGTGGTGGTTATGAATATTTTGTTGGCAACGGCGATGGTATTATATACCTATTGATTTGGGGATTTTTGGCGATATCGGTATTTATGTATGCGTTCAAAATGTTTCTTCCAACCCGTTGGTTAGAACTGATGGGGATGTCGGGTGGTGGCGAAATGTGGGATGGTAAAGTCAAGGGATTTAATATGGCCGAAACCACATTAAAGAACGCGATGCGTGCGGTTGTTGCCGCGACATTTCTGTTACAAATCAAACCTGTGTATATAACCGATTGGGTGGTAAATCCGTTTCTTGAATTTGGTGCAATATATACCGATGCGATTCTTGAAACGCAAAACGACCAAGGCATTGTTCGCCCAGATATATCATGTCCCGAAGGTGTACTTGCGGGGGAATGGTTAAATGTGCGCAGTTGTGAATTTATGATTCGTCCTGTTGCAGATGTGTCGGCGGCAAACAACAAAGTTATTAAACGTGGTTTTGATTTCCTGACGCGTGGTCTTAGGGGTCTGATGACACTAATCCCACATGGTGGTCAAAACATAATGGATGTTATTACTGGCATTTTGTTAATATTCGCGTTTGTTGGATGTAATTTCTTTATGGCACTGTTGATAATCCAAGGCATCTTCAATTTTGGTATGGCGTTAATATTGTATCCGTTTAATGTATTGGTATGGGTGGCAAAACCAAATGACAAATGGTTTGATGTTCTGCCCGCGTTTAGCGAAATTATAAAAGCACTGCGTGCATTAATTATAACAATGATTGCATGCGCGTTTATTTTGATTGTTAATGTTGCCGTGGTTAAGGCATTATTTCATTTTGATTCATCGGCATTTGTGGTCAGCGCAGGCGGAACGGCATCTAGTAATCTGGGCGGCGCAAATACAAACGCGGTAAGTTTTGGGGGGCATTCTTTGTTATGGTTGTCTTCAATATTAACGTTCTTTTTAATGAACGCGATATTTGATAGAACACGCGAGCAATTAGAAAAATATGCACCCGGGATGTCTGGGTTGTACAACCAAACAAAAACCGATTTCAAAGCAAATGTAGAAAAGGCAAAGGGAATATACGAATCTGTAAAAAAGATAATTAAGTTGATTAAGTAATGAATGGTTTGTTAAATAGTTTTGTTGATAATACGGTTCAGTGTTGGGGCTGTGCGGTATTTGATAATTTATTCCGTGTTGTATCAAACGCGGGTGCCGCTGTATATGAAAAAATTGCCAATATATGTTTTGCGATTTTCTTTGTATTATTTGTTTTCTATATTCTGTGGGCAGTTTGGAAACACGTTAACCCAAAAAATCCTGATTCATCAGATCCATTTTATGTAAAAAGCGTTGTGCGTGTGATAATAAATTCTTTATTTGCACTGACACTGTTGGGAATTGGGGTTGGTGTTCCACGTTTTATCACACGCGTTACTTTTGAACCTGTTGCGGATGTCGCATTGGTTTATAGTACCGCTATATTAGATACCGCACCCGATGTCGTAAACATGCACGTATCATATCAACCGATGGAAATGCAAGACACCGGTCTATACCGTCCAAAACTACGCAACACAATTATATCATTGATGAAAACCACAATAACCATGTTTCAGTCTTTTATAAAACTTGGTATCGCGATTATGGATCGGGCATTTTCATGGAAAGATATTTATGGTGTCAGTGATATATTCAGGCATATTTTGATTTTCTTTGTGGGCCTATATTTATTCTATGGATTCTTTAAACTGTTCTTGCGTTTTTGTTTTTATTTTGTGGACGTCATTATTGCAATGGCTATGTTCGCATTTCTGTTCCCAATTGCATTAATGATGATGTCGTTTCGTGGTGGTGATATGCCGGCGTGGATGTCATCACTGGGTAAAGGATTGGGGGCGAATCAGATAAAAAAACTTATAAACGCAATTATTACGTTGGCCAGTGCGGTCATAACATATATGGTGATATTGGTTATCATTGCGCGGTTCTTTACCGATTCTGGCACGTCTGTCAATGAACTTATGGATGCCATTACATCTGGTAAAGTTCTTGATTCAGATTTATCAGAAAGCAATTTATCTACATTAACACTTGGTGGTACCGTAATTTTAGTTTATGTTTTAAATTATATTTATAGTATGATTCCACAAATATCAAAAATGATATTAAATACTTTTGGTGTAGAAGAAGAAAATAAATTAAGTGAACAAATGGCAAACGATGCAGAAAAGTTGGTTGGGATTGTTACCAGTGGTCTTAAGACCGTTGGCAATACAATTATAAATGGCGGTGAAAAGAAAGCAGAGGACGATAAAAAAACTGACAAACCATCGACAGATGACAAAGGCGGAGATACCAAAAAGAAATGAAGCGGTTATTATTACTGTATCTTGTTCGTATCATCTTCATTGCAATTGCATTGGGGGTTGGTGTTTGGTATCTAAGTTCATCCATTGGTGGTTCCGCATTATCATATACCAGCATGGATACATTCTTAACCGCCATTGGCGCCCCAGATGGCAATATTGCAAATGCAAACGGATGTTTCCTGTGTACATATATAAATGATTTGTTCATTGTATTGGGACAAGCCGCCGAAAAGTTCTGGACGGCAATACTTGATAATCTATGGATTTTGATGGTGTTGGGTTTCGGAATTTTCTTAATAATCCATACCATAAAATTCTTTATGAAATCCGTTACTGATGCCGCCAAATTGGATACAGGTGAAAAAAAGTTTGTATTTAATGATTGGTTTGATACGGCATGGCGTCAGGGTGTTCGCATTATGATTGTTGGCGCAATTATCGGTGCGTTTGGTATGGGTGGAATATCGGCGATAAAAACTCTATCCAGTATAACAATAGAACCAGTTATGTACATCGGGACACAATTATCTATGGTGGCAACGGGCGTATTAGATTATGCCGAATGCATACCATCTGCCCTGCCCCAAGCCAATCCAATGTCAACCATTGCAAATTCATTTATGTGTATTGTTGCAGATATAAATACTGTTATGTTGGCCGGCGCGGCAGGTGGTTTTTCATTGATGAATTACGCATGGCTTGGTATGGGTGGTGGTATATTAACATGGGTTGCAGGATTATTGACGGTACTACTGTTTTTGGTTGTTGGATTTAATTTATTCTTTGAATTGTTATCCATTATATTCAAATTGATATTCGTTGTAATATTCTTACCGTTTTTTGTCGCGGCAAACGCATTTGAAAAGACATGGAAAATGGCCAGTGGTGTATTAACGCGCGCTTTGGATATGTTAATTGGCGCCGCGGTTAAAGTTATTGCAGTATCATTAAAGGTCATTATTCTCTACGCAATTGTATCATTTTCGGGAAGCGAAATATTTCCAGGGGCTGGTATATTTCCACCATTGTTGAAAAACGCACCACAAACGGAACAATCTATTGCGGTGCATAACGTATTCGCCATTTGCGAAGCCCAGGCAACAACAAATGGTGAAGTTGATAAAGATATTTTCACAGAATGTTTTAATACACAAAAAGTTAGCGTAGAACAACATTATCCACATGCGTTTGATTTCCTGCGTGATGGATGGGGATTTTTGATATTGATGATTGGTATATATTGTCTGTATATGTATGTACTTAGCCCCAAGATAGATAAACTGATTGCAGCGGCACCAACAATCACAGTATTTAAGAAATCTGGCGAAGATAGTGGTGGTGGCGGACTTGATGATTTTGGCGGGGAAATGCGTAAGTTTGGAAAACTGGCATGGAATAAACCAAAAGATTGGTTGGAAAAATATATAAAAGAAAATGTGTAAGTTTATAAAGAAAATTTTATCGTATGTAATGGCGGTAATCTGTATCATTGGATTATCCGGGGTTGCCTGTGCAGCCGGTGGCAATCTAGATCCTGGCGATATTGGTGATTATGGTGTTTGGACAACGGAACATAATCGTGAAGTTTTGATACAAAACATATCGCACGATGTTAAAGAATTTCAAACCCAATATGAACGCGACTATATAGAAACAGGGGTTCCAATAGAAGCAAAACTTGGTATAATGTTTATCAAGGCACTGTCGTATGTATCTGAAATTTTAAATCTATCACTGGTTAACTTTGCAATAATATTTGTTATTGTGGCATTTGTATTTTGGATAATGTTTCAGTCATATAAAATCATGACTGATAAAAAAACAGAAATAAAACCAACCGTAAGGAAATTTGTTGTCCGTGGTATAACGTTGGGTATATGGCTTATTGTATTGGGTGCGGGTTTACCACGATTATTTGGAATGATTATGGGACCAATTATGGCCTTTGGTTCATATATTTCTAATTTTATTTTGGATGCCGCCGCGGCAAATGGTGGATTTGCGCTGTCTGATACATGCGCGGCAATTCATGCATATGCCACCCAGCATATGACAAATACATCTGTCATAACTGCTGATTTTGCCGCCGATATTATATGTGTTCCGGCGCGCTTATCTGGGTTTTACTATGGTGCCATCAAATATGGTTGGGAAATTTTGTTATCAGGTATCGGGACCAGCACATTTTCATTTCTTACTGGTTTAATATTGGTATTCATATTTACATTTACTGCATTTAAATTTATGTTCACATCATTTGGCGTTATTGCTGATTTATTCTTGGTCGTAATACTGTTACCGTTTACCGCAATTGCCGAGACAATAAACAAGACAGATTATGAAGGCATTGCAGGAAAAATTTATAATGGATTTTTGGGTATATTTGATTTAGGCAGTTTTTCTTTATCTAATCAAATTAAGAAATTTGTTGATGCCGCAATATATTTTGTCGCATTAGCTATCGCGATTGCGATTGGTGGGGCATTGCTTGCCAATGGATTTCAATTTGACCCCGTCACACACATTGTACGCATCGTAGATGGTGATAGAATGACGATGTTATTAATCGGTGCGTTGGTCGCATATATCGCGACACATGTTGGTGACATCGCACAACTTATTGGTGGTGCAATAGAATATACATTGGGAACCGAATTATCAAAAGATGCCAAAAACTTTTATAATGGCACCAAGAAAAAAATAGAAGAAATAATAAAAAATCTAAAAAAGTCCTAATCAACAAATTTAACAAAATCACGGGCGACTTTTTTTATTCCGGCGCGATTGAACGCAATTGTCAAAATATTGTCACGTTCTTCTATGACAACCCCTCGGCCTAATTCATCATGAACAACCAATTTCCCGACCGTATTTTGTATTTTTGGTTTTTCGGGTCTATATTGCGTTGGTTTACGTTCATACGGCTGCGCGCGTCCACCGAAATCAAGATAGCGTGCATCCATTTCTGCAATAAACCGTGCCGGTGGATAATACTGGCGTGCGCCAAAAATCACACGCGACATAGTATTGGTAATAATTGCACGACGGCGCGCGCGCGTTAATGCAACATATGCCAGACGCCGCTCTTCTTCCATGCCACCTTCTTTGATTGATTTATCGTTTGGAAATAATCCGTCTTCCCACGCAGGTAAAAATACTGTATCAAATTCCAAACCTTTGGCGGCATGAATTGTCATTATGTTTACGGCCTGATTATCCGCACCAAATTCAACATCATTATCATCGGTCGTCATTAATGCCGCATGTTCCAAAAATTCCTGTAATGAATTATAATTTGCAATTACATTTGTTATTAATTCACGCACATTTGATATTCTGTCGTTGGCATCAGGATCTTTTGATTCTTGCCAATATTTAATATAGCCAGCATTTTCTAATAATTGTTTTGTGGCATCCACTGGTGCCATTGATTTCCAATCAAAATCAAATACAGACAAAAATTCCTTTGCTGTGTTCCCTTGCTTGCCCCCAAAGTTTGCTTTTTTTAATCCATCAAATAAATAACCGCCACTGGCACGCATTTTTGCAATCGCCGATGGTCCGAATCCGCGACGTGGACGCGCAAGTATACGCGCAAAAGAAATATCATCTTCGGGATGTGTCAAAACACGCAGATACGCAATTACATCACGTATTTCCATACGATCATAAAATTTTGTTGTTCCAATTAACCGGTATGGAATATGCGCACTGGCAAATTCTTCTTCAAATCCACGTGACAAACTGCCTGTACGAATAAGAACCGCAAATTCAGAATACCGACCATTTGCATATCGCAGAATCGTATTGGATATCAATTTGGCCTCGTCAAAATTTGATGGAACTGTTAACACATAAACTGGTTCACCAATATATTTTTCATCCGCTGGATGCAAATCTTTGCCAAGACGTCCATTATTATGTCTTATTAACGAATTCGCCGCACCAAGTATGTTCCCTGTGCTACGGTAATTAGTTTCAAGACGAATAATTTGCGCACCAGGGAATGTTTTATCAAATTCCAAAATGTTTCTTATTTCCGCACCACGCCATGAATATATAGATTGGTCATCATCACCAACACAGCATATATTTGGGTTTTCCCGACCGCGCGTCAGCATTTTTAAAAATTGCATTTGCGCATTATTAGTATCTTGGAATTCATCAACCATAATATATTTAAATTTATTTTGATATTTTTCCAATACGTCTGGCGCATTTTCAAAAAGATTCAATACCATTAAAATTATATCACCAAAATCTATGGCCGATTGACGACGTAATTCTGCATTATAATCATCTAGTATCTTTTTCGTACGCGGCCCAACATCAATATTTTCTGTACGACCGTTATCTTTGATTCTTGAAATTTTTTCCACCCAATCGGCCGCATCATATTCCTTTGAATCTGCACCCATTGCGGCGAATACATTTTTAAGAACCGCCTTTTGTTGTTCTTCATCGAAAATGATAAAACCTGGATTCAATCCCGCACGAATAGTATTTTGCTGTAATATACGCAGACACATTGAATGAAATGTTCCACACCAAATATCTTGGACATGAAAATTATCAAAATCATTTGCAAGACGATCCGCAATACGATTTTTCATTTCATTTGCGGCCTTGTTTGTAAATGTTAATGCCAACACCTGCCATGGTTGTGCAAGATGATCTGCCAAAATATGAACAAGACGCGCCACCAAAACCGATGTTTTACCCGTTCCCGCCCCAGACAACACCAAAACCGGCCCTTCGGTTGTCTGAACCGCCCTTGTTTGTTCTGGGTTAAGATTTTCTGGCATTAAATTCATTGTTCTATTATAATATCATAAAATTTTCTGATAAAAAGCATAAAACGACGGTGAAATTATGGCAAGAATAATTTGTTTTGATATTGAAACAACAGGATTTGAATACCAACGTGGTGATAGGTGCATTGAAATCGGTGCCGTTGAAGTTTTAGATGGCAAAATAACCGGCAACAACTTTCATGAATACATTAACCCCGAAGGCAAAATTATTCCACGCGAATCATACGAAGTGCACAAAATTTCTAATGCGTTTTTGGATGACAAACCAACGATGGCGGTTATCGCGCCGAAATTCTTGGAATATGTTGGTGATTCGGTAATGGTCGCACATAATGGGAAAGAATTTGACTTTCCTTTTTTGAATTATGAATTGAAAAATCTTGGGCTGCCAGAAATTCCACCAGAACAACAGCAAGATTCACTGCTGATTGCGCGCACACGTGTATTCAATTTAAAGACATACACATTGGACGCGATTGCAAAATTTTATGGAATATCATTGGCCACACGCGCTGATGCACACGGTGCGCTTATTGACTCTGAAATCTTGGCCAAGGTTTATTTAGAATTGGAAAACACTGAACCCGCACCAGAAATATCTGAAATTGTTGAAAAACAACATGCGGCATTTTTGGCACACCCAAAAATTGGTGGCAATTTTCCATACAGACAATTTCCTATTTCGCCCGAAGAAGAAAAAATTCACCAGGATTTTATGGCACAGTTCAACGAATAATTAATTATTTTGGTTTTTTCGCATCTTTCAGGAATTTTTCCGCTGTATCAAGAATTTTTCTATATTCATCTATCAATTCTTGTGGGGCAACAGGAATGATTTTTCCCGTCCATTTTAATAAATATTCTGCCATTTCCCTTAACCCATCTACATGCATTGTAATAGTTAATGATTTATCACGATTTGGTTTAATTTTTTGATTTTTATGGAAAATGAATCTTTGCACGTCTTTGGCGGCCTCTGGCAAAACATGCCAAACGACATCATATGGCCCGTGTTTTGAATGAAACGCACCAAAAGATTTATCAACATAATTTTGTAAACTAAAACCACGAGAATCAAAATGTTTCTTGGTTACTTCTAAATTCTCTATCTTATCCAAAATTAAATTGTACGTGCTGTAATTTTCTTTATCCATATTGCCACCTGCAATCAGATAATTGTTTATTGGGCCATATACGATACCCAATGGACATAAAGTAAGCGGTTCTGGGTTACCCTGATATCTGATAATAATTTGTTGTCCCGCCAATATCGCCGATTCCAATGTTTGCACCAATTCAGCATTTTCTTTGAATTTTGGTTCGGGTGCGGCAATAGAATTTACAGATATCATTTTGCCTTCTAAATCATTTTGCTGGGCCAAAGAGGTTTTCTTTTTTAATTTTTCCATCAATTTGAATTGTAAATTTCTAAGCGGTTCTGAAATTTTCTTGTTTTTTATATGTGTAATGGCCGCCGATAATGCCGTTATATCCGCATCTTCAACATTTTCAGGCAAAAATTCGTCGGGAATACCTAATTTGAACCTTTTTATTTTTCTATTTTCTGCATCTGGATTTTTTTCAAATTCTTCTTCATAGGTATTTTCAATAAATTTTAAATTTCTTTCGGTGGTTTTCCGGCTCCATTCAAATTGTTGCATAATCTCGTCATAGGTAACCCCACGGACCGATGTGGCCAAAAATCTAATTAACCGAACCAATTCTGGAAATTTGCCGTAATCTTCGCGCATAAAAACCTCCCTTTGATTTCTTTTAAGATTTTATTTCATTGTAAAACCAATGTCAAGCATATACGACCAAAATCGTCCTATGACGGTACTACATTATATATTGAAGGGTACCCAGTGCCCAACTAAAAAGGCAAAAAGATGACGATATTTTTAATTATTCTTGTTATTTGGCTTGGCCCGACTGTTCTTGGCCTACTTTGGTGTCTTATCCTTAGTTGGCTGACCGGGATTCCATTAACAGATAAAGAACCCAAGGAGTAAAAATGAGTTAAAAATAATACTTTTATTTACAAAAAGTATATAATTTCACCCCTTAACCCCAAAACCACAGGATACCATATGAACCAAAAACAAATTATTGCGTACTATCTTAAGAACATGTTAAACAGCGATCTGGGTCTTATGACTGATATAAATTTTATTCAGAATATGGCCAGATACTCTATGGAAATATTTGATTTTGATATTACGCCATTGCTAAACACTTTGCCCGAAGACACAACCGTAGAGGCCAAAATCAACCTTTATCGTGATATTTTAAACGGCAAGGTAGAATTATTGGATGATTCAAACCTTTTACAAAAAACGAAATCACAAATTTCTGATGCAATTCCACAAATGCATACGGTAGATATCACAGAATATGATTTTGATAAAAATTTGTCCTTTATCGCCGATGCGTTTGGTTTATCACCAACATGCCGCCGTTTATTACAATTCTTCGTGTATATTCCCAAAATGCCAATGCTACGCGATGTATTAGAAAACTTTATGGGGCCAATAGACCGCGATTTTATGGACGAAGACAACGCGGTATTCTTTGAAGAACTGTGTCATGTTCCGGCCAGTGAAATTAAAAATTTGTTGGCACCAAAAAGCGTGCTTTTCACATCTGGAATTTTAATGAATCGACTTGGTAACATCAGATTAACCGAAAAATTTACCAAATTGTTATCTAAAAAATTCAATAATCCCGACGAAGTTCATACTTTCTTGGTTGGCGAAACAATCAAATCTGATTTAACGGCTGATAATTTTATACATATTGCCGATGATTTTGCCAACATTAAGAAACTGTTGAAAACGGCGGCAAAAAATAACACCCAAGGTGTCAACATCTTGCTATATGGTAATACTGGAACCGGCAAAACATCTTTTGCCACAGCTGTTGCCAATGCCGCAGGGCTGAATCTGTATTTCGGCAGCAAAGACAAAGATGATTGTGATGCGCGTTGTAACGAATTAAATCGCACACAAATGTTATTAAAAAATGATTCACGTGCAGTGCTGTTGATGGATGATGCCGAAGATGTTTTACAACAGGAAAGATTTGGTCCAAAATCATCAGATAAGCCTTCTTTGAACAATATTTTGGAAACAAATATTCGTCCAGTAATATGGATATCAAAAAACATTAAAAGCGTTGATAAATCATTTCTGCGCCGTTTCACATTAACCGCAAATATACCAAACCCAGATGAAGAAACAAAAACGGCCGTATGGCAAAAAGTGTTTAAAAAACACAAATTAAAAATTGGTGATACTGAATTATCCGCGCTTGTTCAAAATAATGATGTTCCTATTGCTATCTTGGATACCGCGGTTAAGAACGCAAAATTAACCAATGATTTGGATATGGTTCAATATACGATAAATAAACTGTCGTTTATAAACAACAATAAAAAAACAGCCAAAGAAAAACCGTTTAACACGGGTCTGTTGAATACAGATACCGATTTAAAACTTTTGGCCGACAGAATCGCCGGCAAAAATTTAAAGAACTTTTCATTGTGTCTGTACGGTGCATCGGGGACCGGGAAAACCGCATACGCGTCATATCTTGGTCGCAAATTAAATATGCCTGTTGTAAAAAAACGCGCCAGTGATTTAAAGGACCAATATATCGGCAACACCGAAAAAAACATTGCCGCCGCATTTGAAGAAGCGCGCACCAAAAAGGCCATTTTGGTATTTGATGAAGCAGACAGTTTTCTGCAAAATCGCGCCAATGCGCAACGCGCATGGGAATTCAGTTCAGTAAACGAAATGTTGACCCAAATGGAAAGTGCAGATTTCCCATTTATTTGCACAACGAATCTTATGGGCAGTTTGGATCCTGCCGCATTACGCAGATTCACGTTTAAGGTTAAATACGATTATTTGACCATCCCCCAGGTCGTTATGGCATTTAATGAATTTTTTGGTATAACAATATCTGAATCTGATGTTCGTGGATGCACACATTTGGCCCCAGGCGATTTCGTTGTGGTAAAAAACAAAGCCAGTATTATGGATATCACCGACCCACACGAATTGATACAAATGTTACAAATGGAACAATCGGTTAAAATGCACGACAAAACAAAAATAGGATTTTAAAATGAAAAAATTTTTAATTGTAATTGTATGTCTTGGTTGCGTGGCATGTGAAAAGCACCACGCCGAATGGGATAATGCGAAATGGTGGGTAACAACACCGCGTGAAACAATTGAACAAACAATGCGCGATGGAACAATGCCCATTAATGCATCTGGCACACATGGATATACACCATTAATGTATGCGGCATCTACGCGCGGTTTGGACG
>JAEEQU010000094.1 GCA_016285415.1 Alphaproteobacteria bacterium
ATAAATCAGGACTTAATGATTGGTGTGTAAGTTCGGCACTTTGTGCCTGTACTTTATCAAGGTCAAAGAAACCCCCGAATTGAATTCAGGTTTTCATAGGTTTCGTTCAAAATATCGTTCATCAAAATCATACTTAAAATTGTATCAGTAATTTTTTTGAAATCAACCACAAAAGATGATTTGCCTTTTATGTTCAAATGTGATAAAATAGTGCCTAAGAGAGAGGTGTTACATGAAACATTTATTCGGAATAGTTGGCGCGTTATGCCTGATTGGTGGTCACGCATACGGGATTTCTGCGGGTTCTGTTACCCCATCCACATCGTCTGCATCGCGTAATATGGTAATGAATACAACGAACACCGCAACCAATTTACGTGGTAATCAGGCATTGGTAAATGCATATAAAACAAATCAGCGCAACACATACTATATGGTTAATGTTCCCGATGTGGATAGTGCATGCCGCACCAAGATTGATAAGTGTTTATCTGATTACTGTGGCGATGTAACCGTTGTCCCAGGTCAAATTTCTGGTCGTTGTGCCTATGCCACGGAAAGTGAATTGTATAATTATGTGTTGTTGTGCCTGCGCAATGATAGAAACGTGCTGTTGCCGAACTTTGCGGCAAATGTTAAGGTCGGTGTTGGTGGCCTTAATACCGCGGCGCATTTGTGCCCATCTTATGTTCAACAAGAATTGATGGCATGGTTATCTATGGCAAATATGGCAAATGACTTGACCAAGGCACATTCACCACAATGTCTTGAACGTCGCCAAGAATTAGAAGCGGCAATGACATGTCATTCGGTCGCATTGGCATACGGCAATGAAACATCCAGTATGTTAATGTCGCAATTAAATGATTTCTGTGGCGCGGGTGTCGCAGGTGGTTCTGCGGAAATGGTTTCGCGTTTTGCCAATGCGGGTAATGTTGGTGCGAACATTTGGGGTTGGGCCGAAAAAATAATTAGTTTGGATATGAACAAAAAAGATTCAAATTGGGAAACGGCGGTTGATGCGGTTTTGGCATCTTATACAAATCGTATGAATTTGGCATGCGGTGATGATATGAAATTGAATTTGCCACAACGCGACACATCAAACGATCTGACGACTTTACAAAAGGCGGCCATTGTTGGTGCGGCGGTTGCATTTCCCGAAGTACAAAAAAAAACTAACGGCGGACCTGCCGTAGAACTTTACAAGGAAGTAAAATCGGCGGTTGATATCTATGATTATGCCACCGCAGAGCAGGTAATAAACGCGGGTTTGACCAGTTCGGTATTGACCCAAAATGCGTTTTTAACATCGGCACAAATGGATGATATGCAAAAGGCATATAAGAAAGGAACCAAGTTATTTGTTTTGCGCGATTCCGTACGTTGCTATACGATTCAAGTTGCCGAAATGACATCCCAAGAAAAAAGTATGTTGGCGCAACAATTTGCAACATGTACGTATAAATAACGGGTAATATTATTGGTTATTCAAAAATACTGGCGAAGGCCAGTATTTTTTATTCATATTTATTTTGAAAAAAGGTCTATTTTTTGATATAATATTTCCTGACATGAAAGTATCGCGTAGGAATCTTTTACAAATTACCGGTGTTGGTATCGTTATTGCTGGGTTATTGCCACGCATGGCATTTGCCGCGCGGAACGCGTTGCGTTCAATGCGCACAGGCGTTCAGCCTGGGGGTAAAACGCGTATAGTAATTGAAACATCGGCGCGACCATCATATACATTGGTCTATGGTGAAAACACATTAACCATCAAATTATCAAATACGCCTGCAGATGATTCTGTGGCTGCGAAATTGGCATCGGGAACATTGGTAAAATCCATAGAACAAACACAAATAGGTGATGCATTAAATATTGTCGCAACTTTGCGGCGACCGATTTCTGAAATACCGAAAAACCAGATAATGATATTGGAACCAAATGGCGATAATGATTACCGGTTGGTGCTTGATTTTACCGCGGCCAGTGCCACGCCCAAGGCGACATCCAATACCACAAATGATACAAACACAACAACGGCAAAAAAACATATTATCGTTTTGGATGCGGGCCACGGTGGTAAAGATCCGGGGTGCATAGGCAAGGGCGGAACCAAGGAAAAAACGATTGTTCTGTCGGTTGCACAAAAATTACGCAATGCACTGCGTAATGAAGGTTTTACAGTTTATATGACGCGCAGTGATGACACATATTTAAAATTGGCCGATAGGGCGTCCATTGCCGAAAAGAAAAAGGCGGATTTGTTTATTTCTATCCACGCAAATGCGAACCCAAGTCGTTCGGTTAAAGGATTTTCCATTTATACACTTTCTGAAAAGGCATCTGACGAAGAAGCCCAAAAATTAGCGGATGCCGAAAACGCGGCGGATAAAATAGATGTTTCTGGGTTTGAAAGTTTTTCCAAGGATATTCGTGTTGCACTGTCTGCGTTGCAACAGCATGCGGTGGCGGAAATGTCTGAAGAATATGCAAACGGTTGCGCACGCGCCTTTAACCGCGGTGGTATAGAACAACAGGCCGGTCCGGCGGTTCGCCATGCGCCATTGGCGGTTTTGCGTTCAACGGTGCCGGGGGCTTTAATTGAATGCGGGCATTTGTCCAACGCGGCCGAAGAAAAGTTATTAAAAACATCCGCGCACCAGAATAAATTGGTCGCTGCGATTGTAAAATCCGTAAAAAATTACGATTTTGAAGTATAAAGCCCTTGCAAAACGAATATGTGTTATTTATAATGCCTGCACCGGAGATATGGCAGAGCTGGTTGAATGCGCGCGACTCGAAATCGCGT
>JAEEQU010000095.1 GCA_016285415.1 Alphaproteobacteria bacterium
TCGGCCGCCATGGACATAAACGGGACAAACAACAACAAAGATATTGTTATATATTTCTTCATAAAAAAACGTCCTATCATTTTGATTGGCGTTTAACTTTGTATTCTTATTATATCACAATTTTTGGGGAAATACTGTTTTTTCTTTAATGCGATTTGTACCATTTATTCAACACGACATTCAGATAATTCATACCACCGCATACACCGAAAACACCATGGCTTCGGCATTCGGCACGATATTTTTTTGTATTATTTCCTGTTGCACCAACAAACGCTATGCAATCCATACCTGCTGCGTTGGCTGCAATAAAATCGTTAATACTATCACCAACAACTATGCAATTTTGCGGTGCATATTTTTTTACCTTCGCCGCCAGCAAAAATATATCTGGTTCTGGTTTGCCATGTGCCACCATATCAACCGTAAAAACATTTTCATCAGGTATATAATTTTGTATCCATTGAAAGCATGGTATCATTTTACATTTGTGTTGTTCCATTGTCGCACCCGTTGCAATACAATGTTCGAATTTATTATTACGCATAACTTTTTCAACATTTGGCACAGGCCGCATAAAATTAGTCCCCAGGTAAAATTCCCGTTTATGTATTTTTTTCATAAAATCATCATCCAATTGTAACCTTGGGATATATTGTTCTAATCTTTCTCGGCGGGTTTTATCCGAAATACCAACCAATAATTTTTGTTTTTCAGATGTGGTTAATTTTATGTGTTTTTCAGATTGCAATATTTCGTCCCATGCGCGCACCCACAATTTCTCGCTGTCTGCGATAACACCATCAAAATCCCATATCAGTAATTTTTTTGTTTTATTCATTTTTATCTCTTTTCAATTTTTCTGCGGCCACGGAATTGACCGATATCAAACCCACCGCCAGATTTCATAACAAATTTATACAATTTATCTATCGCCGGAATTTTGTCTTTCTGTTTGGCATCAAAGCAATTCATCAACAATGATGTGAATTTTTTGCCGGGCAATTTGTCCGCATGATAACGCCGCGCATATTCTGGATTCAATAACATCTTTTGTATTTTGGCCAATGGCATACGCGGTAAACAATTAAAATCACAATATGCCGTAATTAACCGATTTACCAAATTCCAATATAATAAATCTATTTGATACCCTTCGTGTTGCAACGATATCATATCATCATATATGCACCACAAACCGTATTTTGTGAAATCATTGGTATATTTGGAAAACGGTTTTATCTTTCTTTTTAATTCGCGAATTGACTGTTGATATAATTTTTTCATTACACCATGTTTATCGTATAATATTATGCCATACGCAAACATATTTTGGTTTACTAGCGCATGATTTTCCAAACCAGATTTCATGTATTCTTGAATTTTGTAAATCGGGTTTATTGTATATTCCATTAAAACCCCGTCAACATAACAATTTGATTTTTCTTGCCACCCCATATCATCGGACCCAACAATTGTTATATCAACATCAGAAAATTTGTTTTGATTACCGGCGGCGTAACTGCCACACAGAACCGCGCCTTCAAACCAAGGTTCGTTTACATATCGTTTCATAAATTTATGTAATGCTTTTTCCCATTTTTGCATTGGAACCACCTTTGCTAATCAAATTTCTTTAAATGTTTTTTTATTGCGGCAAATGTTTCATCTGACGATAAATTGCTGGTATCCAGAACCAATTTATTTGTGCTGCGTGAATGAAATGCATTTGGTATCCATTCTGTTAACATATCTGCATATGTCTTTTTATTGGATATTTTGTTGCGTTTCCGCCGCAGTTCTGTATCACAGCGTTCCAACAACTCTTCTTTACACACATTTAATTCAATTGGGATAAAATCAGCATCTATATCACGCGCAAATTTTTGTAATCTGGCTGGTAATTTTTCACCACGCAATATCACAGATGTAAAAATGTATCGGACATGTTGTTTTCTTGGATAAAACCTGCGCAACACATTTAAAAAGTCATTACGAACGATATTGGACAACCCTACAAATTCTGACCAATCTTCATCTGGGACATCCGTTATACCAAGAAACCAATCGTAAAAATAGTGATTATCCAGTAACACCCCACCGCATTTTTCCTGTATCCTTTTCGCCACAGTATACTTCCCGCTGGCCGGCAAACCATATATCAAAACAGCCTGATTTCTTTTCATATATTTCCCTTTTTAGAAATTAAATCGTAATCCAAGATTTGGACCATAACTGTATATCTGGGGGTTCGCAATGTAATCAAACGAAAAACCTAAATCTATTCCCATACGCCAGAAATTAAAACTTATACCCGTCATTGCACCCGCGGTAAATGCAATTCCATGTTTTTTAATTGTTGAATTATCATACCTGTTTGTAATTTTATAATCGTATATATCACCACCGATTCCGCCACCAATATACATTGCAAAATGCCGTGTTGATACATAATCATAATACCCATTTACGCGTATCGCATCATTTTTTATCGCAATTACATGGCCGAATAAAATTTGAAATAATTCGGATACTTCGGCGCGCGATTGATAATTTAGCGCAATGCGATAACGTGTTTTATAACGTGCACCTGCCTCAAAATTAAATACACCACCAAAATCAAAAAAATCTTCACTGTGCGCCGTAACATCCGATGCGCTTAGCCCCATATTTGCACCAAGATACGGTTTCCAATTTTGTTTGTCTGTTTCGCCAAATACAACACATGGCGCGACTAAAAAAAGTAATATTAAAATATGTTTCATAACTTCCTTCTTGTAACATAGGAATTATATCATAATTCATAAAT
>JAEEQU010000096.1 GCA_016285415.1 Alphaproteobacteria bacterium
TCCACACTCATTTTTCAAGGATAACGAGGCCGAAGGTGCCACCGCACTAAAGACCGAAAATTTCTATTCTGACGCACAATCTGCAATTGCACGATTTGGTCATAACAATCCTAGCCCGACACCCGCACCAAACAATAATAATCATAACAATAATAACGCAGGTGGCAATAGCCATAACACACCACCACCCGCGCCAGCACGAGGGGGCAATACAACGCCACCACCAACACTGGGCGGAAATAATACACCGGCGCCAAATCCGCCGGCTGCAACCCCAGAACCACCGACCACGGCGATAACAGACCCAGCTAAGATTCAACAAATCTTGAATCAAGAAATTATGCAGTTTGAATGTGATTAAAAAACAAATTAAAAAACCGCCAAATCGGCGGTTTTTCTTTAATCACCCATACTTGGAATTTCGGCATCATCGTTATAGAAACTGATGAACTTTCTGCCTGTTCCACAATAAAACTTTTGCAATGAATCTCTGTATTCGGATCTCGCCTGAATAAAGCGTTCTTCAATATCCGACTGCGCACCTTGGTACCCTGAAAATCCGCCCATTGCGGCGCCAACACCGGCACCCTTTAATGTAGACCCCAAACGCGCCTTGTTTGAAAAATCTATGACGCTGCCGTCATCTGCATCAAGTGTTTTTGGATTAAAATCATCCACTGTGAACAATTCGCCTGTTTCTTGACCTTCCCTTGCCGTTTTAGCCAACTTTCCACAATCAACAGGATCACCCTTGGAATCACGACGACAGATTACCGGCTTGGGATTATTTGATTTCCATGCTGGCCATGTATCTAATTTTTTCCCAAATGTGCTATCGCTGAAATTTGGAATAAGAGCTTCCGTGGTACGCCCCGAACGCTTTTCAGCCGTTGCCACACAATATTGCAAATTTTCTTCGCCCATATTCCGAATGTCTGTAAAGTTTTCACGAAAATAATATCCACATTCACTACTTGGGGCCTCGTTAATACTTAAATATTTTCCAACCGTTTGCCCCGCAACAGTTCTTACAATCAAATCATAACGTTTTCTGCAACGTTCCACTCCGTCCTGCTCTGCCACACAGGTAAATACGTTTTTTCCATCCACAGACGCAAAAATGTATGGTTCTGTAACAGGTGCTGTATCGGTAACTGTTCCCCACAAACATGTTGTTTTAACGCCTTGATATGTACATGGTTCAATACGCAAAACACTGTCACCTGTTTGCGACATATTTCCAACAACACCGCCCGCCGCCGCATTTACGGTTGTGTGCAAAATAACATCACCGGCAACCTTGCCTGAATATGTACTGGCCGCCATTATCGCCGCGCCCGCCGCCGCGCCAATTGCGGTTGTTTTCAATTTTTCATCATTTGCACCCAACAGGCTATCTTCCCCAGGTTTAGATTTCCCAACAAGGTTTCCACCCAATCCACCAATTAAGGCCGCTGCCGCGATTTTTAATCCGGCCTTGCCCTTTTGTTCCTCGTTCATAACCTTGATAACTTCTTCACGTGTTGGTTCGTTATCCGCAGGGAATTCAACTTCCGAAATTGCGGGCAAATACGAATTTTGTGGGAATTCTGATATGTTACAGCGCACAATATCACCCGCCGCAACCTTGGCACGCGCAACAGATGTATATTCTTGGGAATCTTTTGCCTTTCTTTGACGCATTTCAAGGACCGCAACACATGTTGCCTTGCCGCCTGCGCCACGTCCCATTGTCGGCACATCCCACACAAATTCACCATCCGGATAAATCATCGCACATTTATTCAATGTATCCATATTGGTGCTGGCTTCGGTGTCCCCGCTTTTTACTTTTTCGGCCAATTCTGCATTTGCTACCGGAACCGGCAATTGAACTTCTACTGGAACATCTTGCGACAAAGTAGAATTGTAATAACGCTGTTCTGCGGCAACAACATTTTTGGAAGAACCGGCATAATTACGCGACAAATTTCCAACACGAATACCCCCCATTGCGTCGCCAACCGCGATAATGATACATAACAAAGAACAAATATTTTTTTTCATTCGCGTTTTCCTAACCTTTAACAGAACCGCAGAAATTAAAACTGTAATCTCAGACGCGCGCCAACATCAACCATGGCCAAACGACCGCTTTCATACCAATTTGTGTAATGGAACACACTGTCATAATCGGCCTGAACTTCGCTGCCGTATCCATCAGACAACCATTCTGTTTGCGATAAAACAATACTGCCCGATGTTTTGACACGCCCAAGGTTTGCATACCGTGCAAAGAAATCTAACTTTATTCCACCACCAAGGTCGGTCGTAATACCACCTTCTAACATAAATGCCAATTGTTCATTTGTGCCACCATTATGATACGCATAAATGTCAGACACACCGGTTAATAACCCTGCTTCGCCAACCGTAGTATTTAAATCTTCAATGATGGTATAAAATGTACTATCATATACAACATAATCGGCAATAGTGTTCAATGATACACCAACACCAACACCGACGTATGGGCGCAACGATCCACCCGCCAAATACCCAGTATAAGAATCCAAATTATAATACAAATTTATCATTGTCGTGTTTGTGGTAATTGCACCACCTTCAACCGATGCCAAAACATTGGCTGCACCGGTGTAATCAGCCGTATAAACTTTGTTTGGATAACTAAGCCCCGAATAACGTGTGTATGAGAAATCTATACGCAAATCATTATTTAAAGATGCACCCAACGATACCTGAAGCGGTATCATCGTATCATTTTCATAACTGGCGGCCCCAAACGCAC
>JAEEQU010000020.1 GCA_016285415.1 Alphaproteobacteria bacterium
AATACTTTTTCCGACCGCGAACTTTACACCAACCCATCAGATGTCGCAGATTTTGTAGAAATTTCCAAGGTTGATTCATTGGCGGTTGCAATTGGGACAAGCCACGGCGCGTATAAAATGAAATCGCCAACCCAAGAATTACGTTTTGATATTTTAACCGAAATTATGAATGCCGTTCCAAAATTTCCGTTGGTTCTGCATGGCGCATCTTCTATTCCGCCACAAATTGTTCAAACAATCAATGAAAATGGCGGGAACATCAAAAATGCACATGGTATTCCAACCGCACAACTGCAACGCGCCGCGACAACAAATATTTGCAAAATAAATGTAGACAGCGATTCCCGTTTGGCCTTTACCGCGGCCATACGCCAAAGTTTTTCAGACACCCCCGAAAAATTTAATCCACGCGAATATCTTGGACTTGCCATGCAGGCAGTATACGATAACACCATTGATGAAATAACGAATATTATGGGTTCTGCCAACAGGTTACCATAACAACTATTTTGATTTTTCTATTGCCGGCAATCCGTGCGATGCACGATATCTGTCGATTTGTCCAATTATATCATGTGTTGGTGTCAACAACCAAGCAGACCGTTCTTCAAACGTATTTTGATATAATTCATAATCATCCCGCAATACAACAGAATAGAAATCCCAACCTTGCTTTTGTAACTCTCGATTAATACTTTTGGACGGCGTTTCTATTAAGTAATGTTGTTTCAATAACGGCGACACGGCCTCTATAACCCTAATATCCATCACCGCAGTCAAACCAGCATGCGTACTCTTTTGAATTCCGCGCATAAAATCTTTCATAAGTTTGCCATACAGCCCCATTGAAGATAAATTCCAATTTGCATAATGTCCAAATACCTCATGCTTAATGGTCCCCACTACCTTATCCACACTTCGTTGTTCTGGCGCACATGTTGCCCAGTGTGCAACATTCAATTCAACTTCACCTGTATGCGCATTACATCTGCCACCAACGCCAATGCTCTGTTTATTCAAAACCGTATTAATAGACACTGGCTTGTCGGCCTTTTCAAACACTTCCGCATTTAATTTTTTTTCTAATATTCGGATAAAGTATTCATGTGCATCAGGGTCGGTTTCATTTATATCAAAATTTTTAATATATTCCGCCAACCTGTCATCTGATGCCAATATTTGAACTATTTTATCATTTACAAATTGAACATAGCTATCTTTGATAGCCTGGGGCACTGCATCCCATAAAACCTTATCTTGTTTATCACCCACGGTAGCAAGTGCATCAAAATATAAATAATACAAGTAAAAATACTTATTCATCAAATTGCTCGTTGCATCATCCAATGCGACATTCAATTCCGCATCTTTGTCCCGAAAAACAGAAATTAGGTCCAAGGCCCCAAACTTGTCTTTCAATGGGTTCAATTCTTGTGCCAATTCCTGAAGATATTTTGCATCTGAATCTGCAATTGCCTCAATCTGTTGACGTATATCATCAAAGTCATAATACATACATGCATCATCTTCAATTGGTTTCCACATTTCTGGATGTGCACGCAATATTTGTTCTAATTCTTTTTTCTTACTTGCGCGTTCAAGATACAATTTTTTTAGTTCTGGATATTTTTCTACCTCTGGAATAATATCCCCATTCTCATCAATCAACATTTCAAGGCCGGCATTATCCATCATCTTGGTAATATCAGCAGCAGAATTGCAAACAAACGCGTACAATTCTTCTGCGTATTGACGCAATTCTTCAAGATTTTTGGCCCCATGCAATGCCATACTTTTTTTCTGGCGACGCACACGAACCTTATCTGCAACACGCTTTAAAAATGTTTTCATTTTTTGACCTCTTTGGGTAAATTATTAACACAAAAAATATTTATTGTCAACAAAAAAACATCTAAAATCACAAAAAAACGGCCACATCACAGCGACCGTTTTTCCTAATAACTAACACTTATCACTAACAACTATTTTGCGCGTTCTACATATTCCAGTGTTTCTGTATTAACGACAATTTTTTCACCCTGTTCAATAAATACAGGAACCTGAACACGCACACCATTATCCAAAATAGCCGGTTTACCACCACTGCCCGTCGCGGTTTGACCCTTTAATGCTGGTTCTGTTTCCACGATTGTTGCAACAACTGTCTTAGGCAACGTAACCGAAACAGGTTGACCTTCAACATAGTTGGTACGCACATTCATTTCTGGGGCCAAGAATTTAACCTGTTCGCCCAATGAATCCAATGGCATCGTGAATTGTTCATAATCATTAAGGTTCATGAAATACGCGTCTGTTCCGTCAGAATATAAATATTGGCATTCCACATCTTCAACCATCAATTTTTCAACTTTATCTTCGGCGCGCCAACGATCACCACCCTTGTTTCCAGAATCAATATCGCGCAGGTCGGCCTGAACGAACGCACCGCCCTTGCCCGGTTTTACCTTGGTAATAGAAGTAACTGTATAGCGACGACCGTTATGGGAAATAACCCAACCGACACGCATATCATTTGCTGTAACTGATGCCATGTTTTATCCTTTTGATTGTTTTTAACACGCACAGGGTATAAAAAACTTCGGCCAAACGCAAGTTTTTTTGCATAAAAAATGCGCCTACACGGCGCACTTATTATTTTTTTCTAGAACCGGTACATAAACCCAAGTTTAACAATTGGATAGAATTTGATTTTATCAATTTCTTTTTGTGCATCCGCCAATTCTTGTTGTTTTGCGGTTTCTAATGCAGCCTCTAACGCTGGGGTATTCACACTGACCCACGATGAACCATCCCATTGTTTCAACCCATCAATCGGAACATCCAAATCTAATTCTGCCTTTTTACTAGTAAACACAACACCGGCATCCATATATATCTTAATGCCCCAGAACAAACCTAAATCAAAACCTGTTCCGGCATATGGTCCCGAATATTTCCAGTCAATTTTTGCCTTGCCCTGCATTGCGCCGACATATTTATATTGATTTCCCCCCAATTCAAATTCATATTCACCACCCGGTAATGCGGTGCTGGTTACCAAAGAATTTGCCTGCAAATCACCCTTATAATAACCACCGGTTAAACGCCATCCCCCAAGGAACCATGTATTTCCAAACGGATAGATATCTATCATTGCGGCGACATGTTTTGCCTTGATTGTTGGTGTGGCAATTTTTAATTCATCACCAATTTCAATATCTTCATCGCCGACATATTTTTCAACCAATGAATTTACTTGTGACTTTATTGGTGATGTTGATGCGAAATCAAAACGCACCCCCAAACGTTTCCACCAAAAAGAATCAAAATTTTTGTTTGCGTATCCAACAAAACCATTTAATCCCGATGTGGCCGACAACCCCACCCCCATTTGTATTCCTGTGGGGAAAGAATTAGAACCTTCTGCAAGACCAGATGTTGCCAGTAATGTACCTGTGAAACAGACCACAACAGTTTTTAAAAATTTGGACATTTTTTCTTCCTTTCTTTGTCGTGTTGTAAAATGCGAATATATTCGCTGATTTAAATTTAATTAAAAACAGGAAAAATATCAACATAAAAACAATTTTATGTTTTAAATATGCGCTTTTTATGATACAATTCTATATTATGAAGGCGAAAGTTTTATTTTTATCATCCATGATTTGCATTTGTGGAATAATGGGCGCGCGCGCATCTGACTGCGTTGATGACGATTGCGATTTTGATGATGAATTATATCTTGTTGAAGAAATATCACCTGCATGTTCAGATTGTGAATCAGATATTCCAACCATTGAATCACACAATTTGGTTGATACAATTGTTGCCATCGCAGGCAAGCAAGATGATAAAACCGAAATAAATCAAACATCAATTGACTTTAATGACGGATGCCCATTTGAAACAGAAATGGAATGTGACATTTGGCGCAGCAAACCTATTATGCGTGAAACCGTTGCACCACGCAGTCCGAGAATCCGCAATGATAAAATGTTTGATTTTCTGTCTGAAATAAATTGCACCGGAAATATAGACGCAAATTCTATTGCGGCGGCACCACTGATTGAACGTTATAAAATGTTGATGCGGGCAACAAACGCATGTTGCACCGATGGTATGGTGTATCAACTGCGCCGTGCGGGTGCATCTGATGGTTTGATATACAAATATATGTCGGACGATGCGAATTTTTATAATATTGGGAATCGTTGTTTGATGACAACCGATGCCGAATTGGACGAACAATTTCCCGAAACCATAACTGCAACGGTTATATCTGATGTGCGTGATGGATGCCTGTGTCGTCGTCGTGAATGGTTCCGCAATATGCTGGCACCATTTGTTGATGCATGGAACGCATCACCCGAATTTGCATCATCACCGTTCCTGTGGTCATATACCGATGGTCTGAAGCGTTTAATCACCGTTTCAATAAATGATGATGTCCGCAAGGTTTTGGATAGATTGGAAACCTGTCCGTAACAAAAGATACAACAAACAAAACAAACGGTTGCATTTCTGCAACCGTTTTTACTAACCACTTACACTAACCACTAACAGCTTACATACGCATTGGCATCAAAATGAACAACGCGTCTGTATCTTTGTTGGTTGATTGAATAATTGTTGGCGATAATGGATCCTGCATTTCCATCTGGAATTTTTCACCTTCTACCTGACCGGCAACATCCATCAAGAACTTTACATTAAATGTAACCGTAAATGATGCATCACCATTATATTCAATATCTAACTCTTGGGTCGCGGTTCCGGCATCTTGGCTGGATGCATTAACAACCAATTTGTTCATAGAAAACGTCAACTGAACAGATTTTGTCTTGTCAATACTGGCAACCGAAACCAAATCAACCGCGCTTAAGAATTGCTTTCTGTCCATAATTGCAATCTTGTCATTACCCTTTGGAATAACAACGCGATAGTTTGGATATTGCGCATCAACCAATTTGCTGGTCAACATTGCGGCACCAATTGTAAAGCGCGCCTTGGTATCCGACAATTCAATGTTAACATCATCAACCGTTGCGTCTTCCAACAATTTGGACAATTCACCAATCACACGACGTGGCAAAATCACAGATGGCATTTCCGCACTGCCTGCTGGGGCATCCATCGCACACAGTGCCATACGTTGTGCATCCGTTGCAACCGCCGTCAATTTATTTGAACCAGAATCATTTGCAATATGGAAATAAATTCCGCCCAAATGATAACGAACATCATCCGTTGGAATTGCAAACTTTGTCTGGTTAATCAGGTGCGCCAAATCACCCGTTGTCATTTGAAACTTTGTGGTTAAATTACTGCCCGCCATGGCCGGAAAATTTTCCGCCGGCAATGTTGGCAAATGAAATACGGCGCGGTTACTGGAAACAACCAACGAATCACCAGATTGTTTAAACGATATTTCTGCATCGTCTGGCAATTTACGCACGATGTCATACAACATTTGCACCGGAACAGTTATTTTACCCCCAAGCGTGACATCCGCGGCAACATGTTCAACCAATTCCAAATCCACATTTGTCGCAGAAAGAACCAAATCATCGGCAACTTCCAATTTAACATTCATCAAAATTGGCAACGTTGCGCGCTTTTCAACGATGGACTGCATATGCCCAAGTGCCCGGATTAAAACCTGACGAAATACCGAAAATTCCATTTTATGCTCCTGTTTATTTATGTCGGTTCCTACATTCTTAAGGTCAATTTTACCAAAAAATGCCGATTCGGTGCAAGAGTAAAAGAATATAATTTATTATTTATTTGAAACAACCGCAGAATCGGGTTTTATGACCCCATTGGCCAAATCTAAAACCGATTCATCAAGCCATTCGGGATCACCACGCCGTGGGTGTGCGCCCTTTTTCAACGCGGTTTTACAAGGATGCTCGTCCGCCAACCAGTTTTCTAATAAATCCCCCGCCAATAATCCGACGCCTGCACCTGCGACCAACCCAAGCCCCCCTGTAAACGGCGCAAGTAACAATCCCAACCCCGTTGCAGACAATGCTTTACCGGCGACGGCGGCGCCACTGATTTTAATATCAGGTTCGGCCAAATTTCCACTTATTGTGATTGTGTTAACAACGTTCCCTGTAATAGATAACTTTAACCCACGTACTGGTATAGTTGTCAAAGACATACTCATCTTTTCGCGTCCCAAATCTAAACTGCCGTCCAGCATGACATTTATTGCATTTGTTTCCACCGCAACACCATTTTGCGTTTCAATCAGCCCATTACGCAATTTTAGATTTGTCGCCAAACAATGAATTTTCATTTGGTCGTACTTTTTCTTGGACGCAAACATGTCATGAATATTGTGTCGCAAACTGGTCAGGAAATCTGTCCCATACATATATGCCACCAAATCAGAATGTGCATATCCGCCCGCCGCAGAATATACACGCACAGGGCCATTTATCGTATGCATAACTTCGGACATATTGGTCCCAGATGCCCGAACATACATTTCAAAATCAACTGGCAATTCTGATATAAAATCATTTGTGTTTATTTGTTCCAATAATGTTCCCATAACAATGCCACGCCCAACACCGCCCATTTCCAGATTAATACGGCCATCGGCATCTATGTCGCCATTTATCGCCGCGTTAACATTTCCATCGGCAAACACAACATTTGCATCTATGCGCAATACTGCATCACGAACACTGGCATTAACCTTCATCTTATTCAACGATAATTTGCGATAGACAATCATTTGGCCAATATCAACATTTACAACCGCATTTGTTTCATGCAAATATTTTCCATACAGTGGCATATCTTTGAATACATTTGGTTTGTATTTTCCAAAATGTGGTGTACTGCCATATATTTCGGGGAATAATTCCATCAAATTTATTTTCTTGGAACTGATATTCGCGGTCATATTAAGACGTTTTTTTGACCAATCCAACATACCCGAAAAATTAATATCACTGCCACGAACGGCAATAGAAGATTTGTGTATCGTTACCTTGCTGTGTCCCAACCCACCAGATATATTAACCTTGATTTCTGGCATTTTTGGTAATTCAAGATTCAACATCTCGCCAATTGGACGCACATCAGGAATATCACCTTTGATAATAAAATCAATTGGTATCTTACTGGTCCCTTCTAATGCAATATTTGCAATCAGGGTATCCCCTTCGGATGAAAAAGCAAACTTTACCGGATACACTTTTCGTTCTGAATTGTATTTATCAAACGACAGTATAAATGGAATAACATTGTTTTTTAATTTTATCCAACCCCTGTATTCACGATTTTTATCAAAGTTCCCTGCTCTGATATTTACACGTGGCAAAATGTATTTTTCACCATCAACATTTGCTTCAAAATTAACAATATCTATACCACCCAGTCCAGGATCCATAAATGGATATTCTGGGTTTTCAACATCGCCCTGTTCCGCAGATTCCGCCGTATTGGCATTTTTATCATTTTCCGCATTTATATTATCGTTCCAAAACAACTTACTATTTTTTATACGAACATGTTGAATTGTTGGTCTGTTTCTAAATAACGATAATAAATTCAATCTTACTTCCAGTGTATCGGCCTCAAACAAATTCTTGTGCTTTTCACCCGGCGCATTTGGAACCGTAATTTTGTTAATAACCACATGTGGACGCAATGATAGTTTCCACGAAACATCACCCGCAATTTCAACCGGCAACCCCGTAGAACTGCGCAGTATCCCAAGTATATTTTCACGTAAACTATTTGTATCTATTTTGGATAACGCAACAACAACCGCAACAACAAACACCGCAAAGAACAAAAAGACCGCGCGGGCAATAATCAAAAATTTTGTTCTGCGTGTCATACGTCTCATGTTTTTATCCTTTTATGGCAATTGTAATTCCAACAAATGCATCACTGGTTTCATAAATTCTGGTACTGGCGCGCGGAAAGTCACAATTTTCCCAGTTGACGGATGTTGAATTGTAATCTTGTATGCGAACAAAAACAAATTATTTGTTGCCAACACAGATTGCAACCCTGGATCCATTTCTTTGTTGCGACCGTATAAATCATCACCAACTATTGGCGCCCCAAGACAGAATGCACTATGCATACGTAATTGGTGTGTCCGCCCAGTTTTCGGCATAAACAAAACCCATGTTAACATTCCCGATGCACGCGACAGCACACGATATTCTGTAATTGCATGATGCGGTCGTGCACCTGTTCCATTTTCACGTGTCGGTGTATCAAATACGCGACCCTTTAACAAATAATTATCTATTGTGCCATGCGATTCGGCAACATCACCATTTAATAATGCCAGATATTCTTTGCGTGCGGTTTTATTTTGAAATGCATGCGATAAAACCTGAGCCGCATGTTGATTTTTTGCAACCACCAACAGACCACTGGTTTCCATATCTAGCCGATGAACCAATGATATTTTGGCATACGGGAACAATGCCGCCGCCATTTTATCAATAGATTTACGAATACCTGTTCCACCTTGAACCGCAATTCCCGCAGGTTTATTAAACACAACAATATCATCATCACTGTGAACTATGGTCTGACGTAATTTTTCCAAATCAGACAGCGAAAATTTTTCACCCGATTCGTCTTTTTTAGGCGCGACCAAATAACTGCTGATTGTTGGCGGGATACGAACGGCATCGCCTTCGTGTAATATTTCCATCCCCTTGCATCGCGCGGAATTAACACGCACCTGGCCACCACGACACAGACGATAAAATTCACGCTGGGGCATGGACGGGAAATGCCGCAAGAACCACCTTAGCAGTCGTGTTCCATCCTCAACCGGCGAAACAATAATTGTATCCGCCATGTACTATTCGCCGTATGTTATTTTTACAACATTCTTGCCGTTGCCCAAATTGCACATACCTGTTGCGCCACTTTGTCTACCATCGGAATTCATATAACCGACCGAATCGGCCCATGCCTTGGTTGCGAAATATTCGCAATCTGCATCCGCCAGCCCAGTAACTGACACAACAAATTGACGTGGATTCGCCGGATCAACAGATAATTCATATGTACCACCATATGGGTTCTTGGATGACATTCCCATCACGCTAAATATTGTTGAACTGTTGATATTTGAGAAATCGTCATATTCGCCCAATAACTGACGCACGCCCATTACAATTTGTATTACCTCTTCATTCACCGTGTTGCGTTTTTGCGTACGCATTGCACTTGAAATTAAAAGTATCGCACCACCCGTGATGACGCCCATAATGGCAAGCACCCCAAGCATTTCTATCATTGAACGACCAGATTCATGTTTCATTTTTTATTCCTTTATTTGCTATTTTAATACTTTTATTCTATCATAAACACTATGAATATTCAATTCAACGATTTAATTGTTAATGCCCCAAGTTCGCCTGGGGTATATCGTATGTATGGTGCAGATGGCACCCTGTTATACGTGGGCAAGGCAAAAAATCTTGCAAATCGGCTGAATCAGTACGTGGATGTGTCTAAATTGGAACTGCATAAACAGGTTATGCGGTCACTGGTTACGCGGGTTGAATGGGAAATTACCCCCACAGAATCAGATGCGTTAATTTTGGAAGAAAAACTGATTAAAACCGAAAAGCCGAAATATAACATCATGCTGACCGATGGCAAAATGTATCCGATGCTGGCATTAACAAATCATAAATTTCCGCGATTATTAAAATTCCGTGGCAAAATATCGCAAAAACGTGATGTGTATGGTCCATACCCATCGGTTCAGGCATTAAATGAAACCATAAAAATGATTCAGAAAGTTTGCCGCATTCGTACATGCACCGATACATTTATGAATAATCGGGTGCGCCCATGCTTGCTGTATCAAATTGGACGATGCAGTGCACCATGCACAATGAAAGTTTCCGACTATGATGAAAATGTAAAACTTGCACGCAGAATTTTAACTGGCGATAGCGAGCCAATTATAAACGAATTGTCGGAACAGATGAAAAAATTATCTGATAATATGGATTATGAAAACGCGGGAATTATTCGTGATAAAATTGTGGCATTAACAAAAACATCTATTCGCGGTATACGAACAAATCCGCCGTATAGAGCAAAATCTTATGACAATACTAATTGGAATGAAACTGTATCCGAAATGGAAAAATGGATTGGCAAAAAAATAAATTATGTTGGTGTTTTTGATAATTCGCATTTGTTCGGCACAAACCCAGTTGGTGCAATGATTGCATTTGGTCATGATGGTTTTATAAAAAGCGGATATCGCCATTTTAAATTACGCGACCGCGCACGCGCCGGAAATGATATTGCGATGATGCAAGAATTTGTATCACGTGCCATAGAAAACAATCCAAACATAGATTTAATAATTGTTGATGGTGGTCGTGCGCAATGGAATATCGCACATGAAACCGCACCAAACATTGCCGTCATTGGTGTTACCAAGGGCGAAGTTCGCAATGGTGATGAACACTTTATTATGCCAGACGGTTCCGAATATCGCACCATGCCAAAAGATTCAAAATTATTTTTATTACTGCGCCATGTTCGTGACGAAGCACACAGGTTTGTTATCACATACCATCGCACAACGCGTGCAAAATCTATGACTGGATCATGTCTTGATGAAATAGATGGTATTGGTGCAACACGCAAAAAATTGCTGTTAAATCATTTCGGTTCGGTTCGCGCAATTATGGATGCAGATATAAATGCGTTGATTCGCGTTCCAGGCCTTGGAAAATCGGCCGCACAAAAAATATATAACCATTTTCACTAGTAATGTGCTATAATTTCCAAATAAGTAATAACCAAGGAGAAAAAGGACATGAAATTTTTTGTGAATTTTCTTTCATCATTTCGTATTTTTGCGTCTTTTGCGATTGTTGGAACAATGATGTGCGATATGTATTTAACAACATTGATTCTATTTTTGCTGGCGGCGATAAGCGATTTCTTTGATGGATACCTTGCACGCAAATATAATGCATGCACAAATTTGGGTTCGGTTTTGGACAGCATTGCCGATAAATTTTTGATTATTAATACATATATTATGATGTGCATCATGATGCAAAGATGGTTTATAATTATTCCCATTATTCTGATGATTGCCCGCGAATTATATATTAGTGGTCTGCGTGAATTTATGGGGACACAGAAAATGACATTGGCGCATCCAAAATCACGCTTTGCCCCTGGCAAGATTAAGGCAGCCATGCAAATGATTAGCATTATCGCATTTTTGGGTTGTTTATGGATAAGTGTATCACTTGGCACAATAACAAATTTGAACCTGTTTGTTTACACTCTATCTATTTTGTTTAATATTGGTATATTTTCATTGTGGTTTGCATTGGCGACAAGTATATGGTCGGCGGCGCAATACACAATGGATTTCGCCCAACAATTAAAGAAAATAAAATAATAAATTAAAATGCCCGACAAATTGTCGGGCGTTTTTTTCACACATACCTTTTAAAACCAACCTTTCTTGGCGCTTTTGGTTTCGGCAAATTCACCAAGTATCTTTTTCTGTTTTTCGGTCAATTTCGTTGGGATAATAATTCCAATATCTATATACAAATCGCCAAACGATGAACCGCGCCCTGTTGGCATACCATGCCCACGAACACGCAGTTTTTCACCAACCTGTGTTCCGCTTGGAACCTTGACCGATAATTTTTTATCATCAATTGTTTCTATTTCTATATCACCCCCAAGCGCAAGCGTCGTAAACGGTAAATCAACATGCATAATTAAATTGGGACCGTTACGATGGAATTTTTCATCAGGCCGCACACGCACATCCAAATAGAAATCGCCCGCCGGACCACCATTTGCACCCGCTTCGCCCTGTCCCCCAAGGCGCAACCGCGCACCATCTTCTATCCCCGCAGGAATCTTGACATCAATGGTTCTATTCTTATGTATAACCCCACTGCCATCGCAATCTGAACATTTTTTATCTATCTTGTGCCCTAACCCATTGCATTCGGGACATGGTGTTTGCATTGCGAAAAATCCACGTTGAACATTGACATATCCCGTTCCATGACAGCGCGCGCAGGTTGGGGCCGGTTTACCATCCGCCGTTCCATACCCATTGCATTTTTCACATTTGACATTACTGGAAAATTTAACTGTATGCGTTTTGCCAAAATACGCGTCGCGCAGTGATATTACAACCTCGTCCAATAAATCGCGTCCGCGTTGTTGCGCGGTGGCACCACGTGCACCACCACCATCAAACCCACCAAAACCGAAACCACGCATCGCTTCGCGCAGGATATCTTCCATTCCGGCGCCACCACCCATATCAAAATGGAACGCCCCATTTCCGAACGGATTTCCGCCCATACCCGCCGATGCACCATTGCCACCGGCAAATGCCGCATCACCATATCGGTCATACGCCGCACGCTTTTGCGGGTCTTTTAATATATCAAATGCGTTGTTAACTTCTTTGAATTTTTCTTCGGCTGTTTTGTCCCCGGGATTTTTATCAGGATGATATTTCATCACCAATTTATGATACGCCTTTTTAATATCAGTATCTGACGCATCGCGCGCCACCCCTAAAACTTCGTATGGATTTTTGTTCATCTTTAATATTCCCTAGGTATTACTGCAGTAATATATAATTACAATTTAAATAAAATCAAGGCCACAGGAATCTTATTATTTTTTCGTTCCACTTTATGTTTGGACTTGCACAAAACGAAATAATGTTCTAATAATATACCGTTATGGTTGAAAAAAATACACATTCTTATGATGCATCTGATATTCAGGTTCTAGAGGGCTTGGAACCGGTCCGTCTACGTCCAGGTATGTATATTGGTGGTACCGATGAAAAGGCGTGGCATCACCTGCCAGTTGAAATTATGGATAACTCTATTGACGAAGCTGTTGCCGGTTTTGCCAAGAAAATAACTGTTCGCCTAATAGATTCAAAAACCATTGAAATTACCGACGATGGTCGTGGTATTCCGGTTGACGAACATCCAAAGTATCCCGGAAAATCCGCATTAGAGGTTATTCTTACAACCCTGCATTCTGGGGGAAAATTTAATAACAATGTGTATAAAACCAGTGGTGGTCTGCATGGGGTCGGCAGTGCGGTTGTTAATGCACTGTCATCAAATATGGATGTAACCATTACCCGCGACGGATACGAATGGCACCAAACATTTTCACGCGGTCGTCCAACATCTAAAATGGAACGTGGCGCGGCATCTAAATTACATGGAACATCTATCCGTTTCACATTGGATGATGAAATATTCGGCGCATCCGCGGTATTTAAACCAATCAAAATTTATCGTATGGCGCGTGCCAAGGCATTTCTGTCGCGTGGCGTAAAAATAGATTGGCATTGCACACCCGAATTACTAACCGCCGACATGGAAATTCCGACCGACACCACATTTTATTATCCGAACGGTGTCGCAGATTTCTTGGACGAAAAGACCAAGGATAAACCACGCATCTTGCCACGTCTGTTTTCGGGTTCTGTTGATTTTCCTGATGACAGTGGTCGCGTTGAATGGGCGTTAACATTTTTAACCGATGAAAATGGTGCGGCATCTGACGATGGGTTCTTTGCATCATACTGCAATACAATCGCAACGATTGACGGTGGAACACATGAAAGTGGGTTTAAATCGGCAATTACCCGCGGAATTAAAGCATACGGTGAAAAGGTTAATAACAAAGCCGCCGCAAATATAATCGGCGATGATGTGTTTGATTCGGTTGCTGCAATTGTGTCGGTGTTCTATAAAACGCCACAGTTCTTGGGACAAACCAAGGAAAAACTGTCAAACCCAGAAATCGCAAAGTATACAGAAAATGCTTTGCGTGACCCATGGGAAATGTTTTTGGCATCTGATCCAAAAACGGCGAACGCATTGCTGGAATTTGTAATCAACCTGGCCAATGCGCGTATCCGCGTTAAACAGGTCAAAGAGGTTGCACGCAAAACTCCGACAAAACGTATTCGCATGCCGGCAAAATTGGCCGATTGCACAAAACACGGTATCGCCGGAACAGAATTGTTCATTGTAGAAGGCGAATCCGCGGGCGGTACCGCAAAACAGGCACGCGACCGTGCGACCCAGGCGATTATGCCTCTGCGGGGCAAGGTTTTAAATGTTGTATCAAATTCAGATGAAAAATTTGGTAATAACCGTGAATTAAACGATTTAATTGATATTATCGGCGCGGGCACCGCAAAAAATTGGGATGATTCAAAATTAAGATATGAAAAAATTATCATCATGACTGATGCCGATGTCGACGGCAGCCATATCGCATCACTGTTGATGGCATTTTTCTATCAAATGATGCCACAATTGATTTACGGGGGACATTTATATCTATCATGCCCACCATTATACAAATTGACCCATGGTACCGAATCGATGTATGTGGACAGTGATGAAGAATTAGAATCACTAACCAACGGTAAATATAAAAACAAACGCGTTGAAATATCACGATTCAAGGGTTTGGGGGAAATGATGCCGAACCAATTAAAAGAAACAACAATGTCGCCCAA
>JAEEQU010000097.1 GCA_016285415.1 Alphaproteobacteria bacterium
ACCGGTCTGTGCTTTAAATTCATCAATCAAATATTTCAAAATGCGCGCATCGAAATCAGACCCACCCAATGCGGTATCACCGTTTGTTGATTTAACCTCGAACACACCATCAACGATTTCCAAAATAGACACGTCAAATGTACCACCACCCAAGTCATATACGGCAATCGTGCCATTTTTATCTTTATCCAAACCATAGGCCAATGCGGCGGCGGTTGGCTCGTTCACAATACGCAAAACGTTTAACCCAGCAATACGACCAGCATCTTTTGTTGCCTGACGTTGTGAATCATTAAAATACGCAGGAACAGTAATAACCGCATCAGTTACTGTTTCGCCCAAATAACTTTCGGCATCTTTCTTTAATTTTGCCAATATCATTGCGGAAATCTGTGACGGGGCATACTTTTTACCGTCTATTTCCACCCATGCATCGCCGTTATCACCGGCAACAATTTTATATGGAACGCGGCCCATAATTTCTTTGACCGCTGGGCTGTCAAAACGCAACCCCATTAAACGTTTAATTTCATAAATAGTATTTTCTGGGTTTGTTACTGCTTGGTTTTTAGCGGTGATACCAACCAATTGGTCGCCGTTTGATGTAATTGCAACCACAGATGGTGTTGTACGACCACCTTCGGTGTTTTCAATAATCTTTGGATCAGATCCATCCATGAAAGACATGGCGGAATTTGTTGTACCCAAATCAATACCTAATACTTTTGCCATAATTCACTCCTATTTGAATTTTTCTTGTATGACACAAATATAGTTACCCAAAAAACCATTTCAAGACCATAGGAATAAAAATTAGTGATTAGTTGTTGGTGGAAAGTGTTTAGTGGGTAAAAAGCAAAACGGCGCATAAGACGCCGTTTCACTAACACTAATCACTTGCACTAACACTATTTTATTTCTTGGCTGGTGCTGCGGCCGCTGCATCTGCTGCCGGTTTTTTCGCGTCCGCTTCTTCCGGCATTTTACCGCCGATGGTTGCAAATGCCAATTCGGCCTGGTGCAAACCAAGTGATACGCCTTCTGGCAACACCAAATCAGAACCGTGAACGGTATCGCCAATGGTCAAATCTTGCAAGTCCAAGACGATTTTTTCTGGTAATTTATCAACCAATGCGACCAATGAAACCTTACGAACCGCAAAGTTCAAAACGCCACCAAGTTTCAAACCCTTGGATGTATCGGCGTTAATAACTTCCACAGGAACGCTAACGCATACAGGTTTTGCAACATCAATGCGTTTAAAGTCAACATGAACGATTTTATCGGACACCGGATGATATTGAATATCCATCAACATGGCGTCTTCTTTACCGTTCTTGGTTGTAATATGGAAAAGTTTTGTTCGTAATGCCGGAATCTGAACAATCGGTGCGAAGTCGCGACCAGAAATTTCAATAGCGACTGGGTCTTTCTTTTCACCATAGATAACGGCAGGGATATTTTTGTTGTTACGAATTGCACGTGCGGCCCCCTTGCCAGCAACATTGCGAATTTCTGCGTTTAATTCAATTGCCATTTTAAATCCTTTTTATTTGCAATTTAACTTTTACACAACCTCCAAGGGTGTTGTGCGGACGATATTATTTACCAAATCTTTGAAAAAATCAAGTTATTTATTACATTTCTTGCATAAAATAACAAAGCGGGCGCGACCATAAACTTTATCGCGCAAAATACCCCATTTCACCGTATCGGGCGAGTAGGGGACAATGTTTTCAATTTCCTGAACGACTATTGTGTTGGGTGCAACCATATCCGCCAAATTTGTAACAAAAACAATTCCCATTTGCGCATTTTCATATGGTGGGTCAACGAATATTAAATTCGCGTTTTTACCGTATTGTGCAATTACCTTTGTCGCGTCTGCTTTTGCTATACAGATACGATTTGCCGCAATAACATTTGTGTTTTTCTTTATCGTTTGCAATGATTTGTCGGATAAATCTGTAAAAATCGCGGTTGAATTTTGATACCGCGACAGGATTTCTATTCCCATGGCGCCACTGCCGCCAAATGCGTCCCAAACGACAATATTTTCATTTGATGGTAAAATTTCAGTCAGCATATTAAATATGGCAATGCGTGCGCGGTTCTGCGTAGGACGTGCGCAGGCGGGCAGGTATAATTTCCGTCCGCGATATTCCCCAGAAATAACTTGCAAATTAGAATTCATATAGTAATTTTACAACTATGAATATTATGAAGCAAGTTTTAAATTTGGCGCGTCGTGCCGGTGTAAATGGTGATGTTCCCATCGGGGCGGCCATTGTTCGTGATGGCAAAATTATTGCACGCGGCGAAAACCTTGTTCAGCGGAAACAAAACCCAACATTACATGCGGAAATTGTTGCGATAAACCGCGCCTGCAAGAAGCTGGCTGTAAAGTTCTTGGACGATTGTGATATTTATGTGTCGTTGGAACCATGTGCAATGTGCGCAACAGCGATATCTTTTGCACGCATACGCAATATCTACTTTGCCGCAGCGGATGAAAAGGGCGGCGGGATAACATCCAATGCGCGCGTGTTTGATACAGACAAACACCTGTGGCACCCAAACATAGTACAATTGCCAGAATACGCGGACGAATCCGCCGAATTGTTACGAAAATTCTTTGCAGCGCGGCGCAATAAAAATATTGACA